>JAENWV010000008.1 GCA_016650015.1 Thermoleophilia bacterium
GGCTCCTCGCCGATCTCCAGATCGACGCGGTTGCTCTCGGAAACCGCCTCGTCGCTGAGTGTCGCCAGAAAACGCCGCGCCACCAGGAACCAGACCTTCCAGTGAGCGTCGTCCATTTTATCGCCGGCCCCGGGGACGCCGACCGGGTAGATCGGCGGATGGTCGGTGGTCTGTTTCTTGCCTCGCGTCGGTGTGAACTCAGGCCGCGCCAGCAGCTCGCCGGCCACCGCGCCCAGCTCGGAGCTCTTCTTCAGCTCCCCGAGAATCTCGCGCAGATCCAAGGAAGGCGGGTACACGGTATTGTCGGTACGGGGATAACTGATGAAACCGCCCAGGTACAGATCCTCCGCCAGGCGTATGGCCCGTGCGGCTGAAAAGCCCAGCGCCGTTGCCGCTTTGGTGTAGGCGGTGGTATTGAACGGTGCCGGTGGCTGCAGTTTCTTCTGTGTGGATTTGACCGAGGTCACTTTGCCGGTCATGGCGGCTCCGGCTTTTGCCAGAGCGGCGTCGGATTCGGTCTTGTCCAGGAAACGGTCGGTCTTGTGCTGGGCGGTAAAATCGCCCTGGGACGATTTGACGTCCGCGAAAATCTGCCAGTACGGAACCACGATGAAAGCCCGCCGTTCCAGCTCGCGCTCGACGATCAGAGCCAGGGTCGGGCTTTGCACCCTTCCCACGGAAAGGAACTGGTTGCCCAGCCGTGAGGTAGCGAGTGATATGAACCGGGTGAGTGTGGCGCCCCAGATAAGGTCGATGTCCTGACGGGCCTCGCCCGCCTGGGCCAGGGGGATCGAAAGTTCGGTGGTCTCGGAGAAAGCCCGGTTGATCTCTTCGGCCGTCAGGGCTGAGTAGCGCGCCCGGCGGACGCCCTGAGACAGCGCCGGGTTGGCCTCGACAGTCTGCTCCAGCGCCTCCAGACCGATCAGTTCGCCTTCACGGTCGAAGTCGGTGGCGATGATAACGCTGTCGCAATCCTTGGCTGTTTTTTTAAGCGCGTTTACCACTGATTTGGCCGAAGGAGACTTGATCAGCTCGGCATCGATAAGCTCCCGGGGCTCGACCTTGCGCCAGTCAGCAAACTTTTCCGGATACTCCAGCTGCACAATGTGGCCCTTGAGGCCGACACAGGCGTAGTCCTGGGCGTCGGCTGTAAAAGTATAAATAGGGATCTTCTGGTATGACCCCGCCGTGACCTTGCCACCAGCCAGAATGCTCGAGATTTTCTTGGCCGCCGTGTCTTTTTCCGTGATTATCAGTTTCAAAAAAGCACCTCTGTAAAGTATGGGCCCCTAAAGACAGTCCTTGTATCGACCGCAGGCAAGGATGCTTTATAGCATATCCGGGGAGTGGATGTCGATTCTGAGAGCCTTCAACGCCCGGTGACTGCTATGGAGTCGGTGTCAGCGGAATCGAGGTCCCGGGGCTTCCCGGCACCGTCGTCGTCTGCTCGGTCGTTACTGGCGGCAGAGCGACAAGCTTGGCGATCTCATCCTTGATCAGCTGGGCATTCGGGTCGTTCGGGTTTATCTCGAGATATTTGGTCCAGGCAAGGATGGCGACCTGGTTCTGGCCACTGTTCTTGGCCGCCTCGCCAAGCTTGAAGTATGCAAAAGCGTTGGTCGGCGCCACCTGGATCACCTCGGTATATGCCTTGATCGCGCCCTCGGCGTCGCCCTTATCCATGCTGGCCTTGCCGATCAGCGTTAGAATATCCGGATTTTTCGGGGACAGCACCAGATACTGATTGTAGTAGTTGATGGCGTCATCGTAGCGGCCGACGCTGGAGTCCGCATAGAGATTGGCCAGCGCCAGCATGGAATCCTTGTCCTGGGGATTCTGCTTGATCTGGTCTTCAAAGAATGCCGCGCGCTCTTCAAAGGTACTGCTGGATGACAGCGAACCCGGCGTGCTGCTCTTTGAGCAGCCGGAGAACAGGTTGCCGGTCGAAGAACCTACGCCCAGGAATACCGTACCCAGCGCAAATGCGGCCGCCATGATAATGGCGAACCAGCGGGTCCAGCGATTGATTCTTTTGCGATCCATTAACATGATAATTTTCTGTTTGGGGAATTGAAGCCCGGAACATTATAGCGGAAGCGGCGCTGCTAGCATAGAAACTGAAAGGAACAGTTCCGGGATCATGCGGAGCGACTCTTAAACAGCCGGAAATCTGGAATGAAAAAGGAGCCCCGAAGGGCCCCTTGATTTGCTTTCTATATGTTTCTGTCCTTACCGGGCGCCAGCCATGCTGCGGGTCGGGCGCTTGCGGCCACGCTTGCGTTTACCGGACAGGGCGCCGCCGTTGTAAACCAGCTTCCGTACCTTGGTTGCCTCACGGTCGGGGCTGGGCACGACACGGTAGTCGTAATCAAAGCCCTCGACGTCCTCACACCTGATCGTCGTACCGATCAATCCCTCGATCTCGCGCAGCGAGGAGGCTTCTTCTGAAGCCAGGAAACTCAGCGCCGTGCCGTCGTTGCCGGCACGGGCCGTACGGCCGATGCGATGGACGTAGTCCTCGGCCTTGTTGGGAAGATCGAAGTTGATGACATGCGAGATGTTGTCCACGTCGATGCCGCGAGAGACGATGTCAGTGGCGACCAGCACGCGGTACTTGCCGCTCTTGAAGCCGTCGAGCGCCTGCTGGCGCTGGGACTGGGTGCGGTTCGAATGGATGGCCACTCCCCTGATGCCCTTGCGGGACAGATTGCGGCAGACACGGTCGGCGCGATGCTTGGTGCGGGTGAAGACCAGCACGCGGTCAAGGTCGCGCTCCTCGAGCAGGCGTACCAGCAGGTCACCTTTCTGGGTGCTGCCAACCGGATAAACCGCCTGATCGATTGCCTCGATCGGCGTGGCGCTCGGCGCCACATCGATGCGGACGGGATTGTTCAGGGTGTAACCGACGACTCCCAATACCTGATGGGACATGGTCGCCGAGAAGAGCAGGTTCTGGCGCTTTGCCGGCATCAGGTTGATGATGCGCTTGACGTCAGGCCAGAAGCCCATGTCGAGCATACGGTCAGCTTCGTCCAGAACGAGGACCTCGACCTTGCTCAGGTCGACATCGCCGCGGCTCTGGAGATCCAGCAGCCGGCCTGGTGTTGCCACCAGCAGATCGACGCCGCGCCGCAGTTTGTCTTTCTGCGGCTGATAACCGACGCCGCCGTAAACCGCGGTTACCTTCTGCCCGGTGAAGCGTGTGCACTCACGGGCGACATCCTCGATCTGGCCCGCCAGCTCGCGGGTCGGTGTTACTACCAGCGCCTTGACTCCGCGCTGTTTGCCCATACGCTGCAACAGCGGCAGGATGAAGGCGGCGGTCTTGCCGGTGCCCGTCTGGGCGCAGCCGACGATGTCCTTGCCTTCAAGCGCTACGGGGATTGCCTTTTCCTGGATGGGGGTGGGCACGCTATAGCCCATAGCTTTAACGCCCTTGAGCAGGCGCTCGTCCAAACCTAGATTTTCGAACAAAACAAAACTCCTTTTCTGTGCGCCCATTGGGGGATCGCACTGCATGTAGCAGACGCAGTTGATCCTATGGGTTCAGAAAAGGAACAGGGTGACAACCGAGTCTTCCGTGGATATACAAGTTGGATTATACGTTACATTCGGCGAAAAAGCGAATATCCCTGCCGTGACGGCAGTATGGATCTAGCGCCAGAGCTTCTCCTTGGCCTCCATGGCGTCCGCGGTGATCTTCTCATCATCGAGGGTAAGTAGCACCTTTCTGGTGTACAGCGGACGACCGGCAACCATGGTGAAGAAGACGTCCTCCTGATTGGCGCCATAGACCAGCGCTGAGTATGGATCGTGTATAGGGGTGAAGTGGCTATACTCCGTGTCGACGGCGATGAAATCCGCCTGCTTGCCCGGCTCCAGTGAACCTATCCTGTCCTCCAGACCCAGGGCCCTGGCGCCACCCAGGGTCGCCATCCGCACGCACTCGGCGGCGCTGAGAACGTTGACGTCACGCTCGGAGCCGCGATGCAGAAAGATGGCTGTGCGCATCTCGCCGAACATGTCCATGATGTTGCTGCTGGCCGGACTGTCGGTGCCAAAACCCACGCGAATGCCCGCCCGCAGGAATGCCGGCAGCGGAGCTATGCCACAACCCAGTTTGGCATTACTCTTGGGACAATGGGCGATAGCCACGTCATATCTGGCCAGCGCCTCGATGTCCGCCGGCCCCGCATGCACGCAATGGACAGCCATGAAGTCGGAGCTGTAGACATTCCACTGCTGCAGATATTTGATCGGGGTCACGCCGAAAGGTTCGTGGCTCAGGTAGTCCCAGCCCACCTTCTCACGCAGGTCGAGAGCAAGAACACCGGAGCCGGAGCGTATGTAGACCGATTCCTCTTTGCTCTCGGCCAGGTGCGTCGCGATTTTCATGCCCCTCTGTCGGCCCAATTCGGCAATCGCCCGATAGAGACTGGCGCTTACCGTATAGGTCGCGTGGGGAAAGATGCCGATCTCGATCAGCTCTCCCGACTCCTCCTCGAGTTCGTCCAGGGAATCGGTAAGCATCGAGATGGTTTCGTCGATCTTGTTGTCATCGAGCCCAAGGGCTTCCTGATAGGCGCGAGCTCTCAGCCCTGCCTGCCTCATTGCCGCCAGACTGGCGCCCGAGTACATGGACTCACCAACGGTAGTGACGCCGGAAGAGACACATTCTGAGGCGCCCAGAAGGGAGCTGACCTCATAATCAGCCCGGGAAAGCTTGGCCTTTTGATCGATAATTTCGAGAATCCAGGGACCAAAGTTCTTGTTATCCAGCAACCCCCGAAAAACGGCGTATTCCAGATGGCTGTGACAGTTTACAAAGCCGGGCGTGATAATCGCGTGGTGGAAATCAGTGACTTCGGCGCCCGGATAGGCCTCGGTCAGGGCGTTCAGGGTGCCGACCTGTATGATTTTGTCGCCTGCGACTGCCACGGCGCCTTTATGAATCGGGCCGGAAACGATGGGCAGCACCCAGGTGGCGCTGAAAATCCTGGTACCGGCGCCACTGTCTGCAGAGCCCTCGGCCGTTCCCTCTCTGCCAGTCATTAAATTCATCCTCCTGTCGCAGGAATTGGCTGACGGCGTTTATCGGCAGCCAACGTGCGTAAGTATAGAGTAAGCTCGTTCAAGTACAAAACAGGGATAGCTGCCAGTCGGCCCGCCCTCGCTCACATCCACCGCTGCCATGACAAAGGAACGAACGCCATCGCCTGCCTGCGCCTTGAGCATTCCAGCTTCTTTCTATAGGATATTGCGGTTAAAGAGAATATCCTTCCCGGCAGCTCCGCAAAGGCCTGTCCGCCCACCTGACAGATCAACCCGAGAATATGAGATATCCGATGACAGCTCAGCAGAAAATCAAAGACCTTTGGCGGGTCCAAAGCGCCAACCCGTTGCCCACGCTGCTTTTATCGGGATCGGTCTGCCTGCTTGGCTTCACGCTTTTCGCCCTTGTCGCCTTCTTCATTCCGAACACCGACCGCAGCTTTTTTCCTCCTTATCTGGCGTTGCCGGAGAGCGGCTTCGAGCTTTCCAACTATTATATTCTCTATGGGGTCATCTGTCTGAATGCCCTGATACTGTTCGGATTCTACCTCTTGGCGCTCAGGGCTGTCGGCGCGGGAAACAGCGCGGATTCAGAATCAGCAGGAGACCCGGCGGAGGAGCGCGGTGAGCAGGAGAATCCGACAGACGATTCTGTTGAGAATCGGCGACCTGGCATCTGGTCTGACCGCACCAATCGCATCATCTTCGCCTTTTCAGTTGTTTTTCATCTGCTGATGTTCATCACACCGTTCCTGCTTTCGACAGATGTCTTTGACTACATCCGGCACGGCCGAATCTTTGCCTTCTACGGGGAGAATCCACTGGTGGTGCCGGCGACATATTTCCCGCAGGACCCCTTTTTCAGCCTCGGTGGCTGGGTCGGCACCGGTTCTGTCTATGGTTCACTGCATGTATATATCACCGCCCTGCTGGCGCGAATCGCCGGGGACGGCGTCGCCGCCAACCTGCTGCTCTTCCGGGGCTTTTTCATCAGCCTGAACCTTGTGAACCTGGTACTGATCTGGAAGATCGCCTCCCGGATCAAACCTGGCCTTGAGCGTAAGGCACTGGTTTTTTACGGCTGGAACCCGTTTATCCTGACGCTGGTGGTAGCCAACGCCCACAACGATATCCTGATGCTGGCACTGGTCCTTGCCGGCCTGCTCTGTTACCTGGACAAACGCTACCTGATCGGCGTCTTCTTTTTTACCCTGGCCACCCTGGTCAAATTCGTCACCCTGCCGATGCTGCTGGTCTACGTGGCCCTGGTTATCCGGAAGCAACGGGGCCGGGGCAAGCAAATCGCCGTTGCCGCCAGTTCGCTGGCCCTGGCCGTGGTCGTCACCACTTTGAGCTATCTGCCGCTCTGGGTGGGCAGGGACACTTTCCTCTACCTGTTTACGATCGGGCAGAAGACAAACAACACGATTTCAGCGCTGATCCGTGATACCGCCGCCGGGCACCTTCAGCTTTCAGTATCAAATATCATCGTCCAGGGGACTCTGGCGGCGATCCTGGTTGCTTATCTGGTCTGGCATCTGATCGGAGTGAAGGATTTTAACGGGCTGGTTTCGGCTTCTGTCGGGCTGGCGTTGCTGACACCTCTGGCGCTTTTCTGGTTCCAGCCCTGGTACCTGACCCTGGGGTTGGGTCTCGTGGCCCTGAGGCCCTGGCGCTACATGTACATCGCCGCACTGGCATTCTCCTTCAGCGTCATGTTCTTTGACAGTTTTTGGTGGCATACACCGGTATCGATGGAAATTCAGAAACCGCTGCGGGTACTGGTGGTTTTCGGGCCGCCGGTCGTGTTGCTGGCGATTTTGAAGGCGCGCGAGGCCGGCCCGGAAGCCTGGCGGTGGCTGGTCAACTGGTCCCTCGCCGGATCGGCGCAATCGTTGTCGGACGGCTCCAGCCGCCCTGGCCTGAACGCAGGCCAGGTTAATCTGCAAAACCGGGACTCCGGAGCGGCGGCAAGTGTGGCTGACCCTTCTCCAGTCAGGCTGGTAGTGGAGATTGCCGTCCTTCTGGTCGCGGCCGCCGTGCCCATGGCGGCTGTGATTTCGACCTCTCCCCAGCTTAAATCGCTGGCCAGCCTGATCGCGGTAAAGTTCAAGCTGCTGGTGAATGTCTAGGATGCTAACCTGGCGATATCATCTTCTCTCACTGGTGGCTGTCTTTCTGGCCCTCGGCCTGGGCGTACTGGTGGGAATCAGCCTTTCCGACAATGGTCTGGTCGACACGAGCCAGGATGTCCTCGTCGAAGATATCCAGCACAATATCGACGACCTCCAGAACCAGAACAACCTGCTCGGACGGGACCGTGCCATCAACCAGCGGTTTCAGGATGACACTTTTCCCTTCATCGTCGGCGGCCGCCTCCAGGGCAAGCGCATCGCCATAGTCGCTTCCAGCACTGCCGGTGATGAACTCCAGCGGAAATTGACCTCGGCTGTTCACGGCGCCGGCGGCCAGGTGGTGAGCAACACGGTACTCAACACTCGCTTCGATCCGCCGGCGGTCACCGCCAAAATCAAGGCGGAATTGAAGAACGATACCCAGTTCGCGACAGTTGATGATTCCACCCTTATAACAGTCGTGGGGCGCGAGCTGGCACGCGAAATCGGCCGAAGCGGCGGTACCAGACTGCTCACCACGTTGCAGGGAACAATGGTCGATTCGATAAACGGCAGCTACGACGCTCCCGTGGACGCGGTTGTAATAATCACCCGTTCGGAAAGCGACCAGGCGCCGGCGTATTCCGACCTGGAGAAACAGTTTTTGCTAAATCTCAAGGAGCTCGGCGTGCTTTCGGCCGCCGCGGAACCCACGGACGCTCCCCGCTCGGAAATACCGTTATTCCAGAGTGTCGATGTTTCCTCGGTCGATAACCTCGACAGTCGCATCGGCCAGGTATCCCTGGTCTACGTGCTTTATGGAGAAAAGGGATCCTTCGGCGTTAAACCAAGCGCCGACCTGCTCATCCCTATCCTGAGATCGCTCAAGCAGTCTGCTGCAGCCGCGGCGCCTTCGTCTACGCCCACGACATCAGTGACTCCCGCGACCTGATGAATCTCCAGTGGTTTTTTAAGAAGGGTGGTATTGAAAACCGGCTGGCTATGACCCGTTACTGGTTTTTATCCCTCGCCCTGTTGGCCTTTGCTGTTTCGGCCACCACGGCTGTGGCCGGTTGTGGGTCATCGGCGGACAGCAACCCGGTTGTCATCACCGATGCGGGTTCAGCCGACGCTGAAGGCGCCGTCGGCCATACTGCGGCTCCGGCGGATACGGCCACCACGGCCGACAGCAAACCGGTTTTTGAAACGCTCGGCTTTCCCGCCTCTTTGCCAAGTCCGGCGCAAACCGTCAAGCTGCCGATCCTGATGTTCCACCACACCGGTGAGCCTCCGGCCGGCGCCGACGAGCTGCGGCGCAATCTCACTGTCTCAACCGCCGACTTCGAAGCCCAGATCAGCTACCTCAAGCAGGCTGGCTATCAACCTGTGAGCAAGACGCAGCTTTTCAAGGCTCTTTACAGCAACGAACCATTGCCACCCAAAGCGGTGATGCTGACCTTTGACGACGGCTACCTGGACAACTACCAGGTGGCAGCGCCGATCCTGGAGAAGTACGGCTTTCCCGCGACCTTCTACATAATCACGGAAAAAGTGGGCACCCCGGAATACATGGACTGGGAGCAGGTGGCTGATCTCGACCGCCGCCTGATGGACATCGGCTCCCATACGGCAACCCACCAGGACCTGACGATCCTCTCGGGAGCCGATTTGAAGCAGGAGCTTTCGGGAGCGGCGGAGACGTTCAAGTCCCGGCTCGGGCATCCGGTTTACTGGCTCTGCTACCCGGCGGGCAAGTACGATTCCGATGTCACAAAATATTCTCGTGATGCGGGTTATCTGCTGGCTACAACGACAAAACCCGGAGAAGAGCAAAGCAGCGACGACCCCTTCGGTCTTTTACGTTACCGGGTGCGGTCTGATACCGGACTGGAAGGGTTCAAGGAGCTTGTGCGCTAGAGCACAGCCAGTCGCCTGATACCGCGATCGGTCTAATTTTTTTTGTCCTGAGCTTCCCTGCCGATTTCGCGAACCCGCCGGCGGATTTCCAGCAGCTCGCCGATCATCCGCAAGGGATCGCTGGTGAGATTGATTTTCGAATCAGAGGAGTCCACCAGCAACCGTACCGGCAACTCGGTGATGCTATAGCCGAAAAGCCGCGCCAGCGCCAACACTTCCACATCGAACGAGAAGCCGTTGATGCTGCAGTTGCTGAAGATGTCGTGGGCCGCCTGGGCGCGGAAGCCCTTGAAACCACACTGCGTGTCGCTGAAGCCCCTGATCACAAGTCCCCGGACTACGGCCTTGAACACCGGCCCCGCCAGACGGCGCAACAGTGGCGGCGTGGTCTCGATGTCGGAACCCGGCAGGTTGCGGGAGCCAATAGCGACATCATGGCTGGCGAGCGCCTCGATACACATGCCGATTGTTTCAACCGGATAGGAGAGGTCAGCGTCGGTGAAAACGATCAGGTCGCCACGAGCCGCCAGCATTCCCCGGCGCACAGCCGCTCCCTTGCCGTTGTTCTGCCGCTCGCGGATCAGCCGCACGCTGCCGGCTGACGCGGAATGCTCCCTGACCAGCGTCGGGCCGCCGTCATGACTGCCGTCATCAGAGATGATGACCTCATAACTCATTCCCTGCCGGCTCAGATAGGCTTCGAGCAGCGTAATCGTATTGATAATACGCTCTTCCTCGTTATAGACGGGTACTACAACCGACAGATCCAGGGTCCGCGCCGCCAGCGCATCCTCTTGCTCAAACTCGTCCGGGTTTTTGCCGGAATTCGCACCCGCCTCAACCTCGCAATCCGCGTTGCCAGCCGCGGCGATATTATCGTCCAGGACAGGGCTCAATTAACCCGCCGCCTCGCCGTCAGGGCCATCGTCGATCACTTCAACCGCCTCTTTCTTTTTTTCCGGACGCTTGATGAACCGGGCAAAGATCAGGCTGACCTCGAACAGCAGCACAAAGGGGATGGCCATGGCCAGCATGGAGAACAGGTCCTGCCCGGGGGTCAGGGCGGCGCTGGCAACAGTACCGATCAGGATGGCGTACTTGCGGTTTTTTCGTAAGGTGGGTACATCCACGACGCCAACCCGCACCAGGGTCAGGATCATCGCCGGCAATTCGAAGATCAGGCCGAAACCCAGCAGGAAAAAGGCTACAAAGGTGAAGTACTTCGACGCCTGAACCTGCTGGTTGAAGACTTCATCCTCGTAACTCATCAGGAAGCCGAGGCCCCTGGGCAGCACCAGGTACCAGGCAAAAGCGATACCGCAGAGGAAAAGGATCGTGGTGAAGACCGTCGAGAACATGACCACCCGTTTTTCCTTGGTCTTCAGCCCGGGAGCTATAAAAGCCCAGATCTGGTAAATAATGACCGGCGAGGCGATTATCATGCCCGCGTAGCCGGCCACCTTGAAAACGGTCATGAAGGATTCGGTAGGCGAAAGCGTGATCAGCTTTTTATCGCCCAGCGGCGTGATTAAAAACTGCAGCAACCAGCTCTTGAAGATGAAGCAGAGGGCCATGCCCACGCCAAGGGCGATGAGGGAGATGATGATGCGTTTGCGTAGTTCCTCGAGATGCCCGATCAGGGACAAAACCCGATCGTCAGTCAGAACGCCGTCGTCAGAAGAATCGGTCACTGCCGAGAAGAGTCAAGCCGCGGGGGCGCTGTCAGGAGGTCTTGGTTTCGTGGTTCTTGGGCTCGGGAGCAACTTTGGGCTCAGCGTCGGCTACTTTGGGCTCGGGAGCAGCTTTGGGCTCAGCGTCGGCAACTTTGGGCTCAGCAGCAGCTACGGGTTGGGTGGCAGCTGCAGGTTCGTTCGCACTCTCAGCCGTCTCCGCCTTCTCAACCTTGGGAGCTTCAGGTTCTTCCTTGGTGATGTGCTCCTGCAGCTCGGTGGTTGATTTCTTGAATTCCTTGATGCCCTTGCCCAGCGATTTCCCGATCTCAGGCAGCCGCTTGGGGCCAAAGATCACCAGTACGATTACCAATATGGCTATGATTTCTGGCCAGCCTAAAGACCCCACGATAGTCAGCTCCTTGAATCAAGAATGAATACTAAGGGATAATAACGCCTGTTTTCTATTCTAGGTTACGGTTCAGGTCATGTCAATTTGACCATTAACGCGCGAGTTGCCACTTTTTGGCTGCAAATGTAAGAATTGTGCTTCTTTATGAACGCACCGCTCGACAAACCCAAAACCCATGACGAGCTGGAGCTCACCATCGACAACCTTGCCTTTGGCGGCAAGGGCGTGGCGAGGCGTGCCGGTTTTGTCATCTTTGTCGAGGGCGCCGTACCGGGTGACCGGGTGCGGGCGGTAGTGACGCACGCCCGGCGCTCCTATGCCGAAGCCCGGGTCAAGGAGCTTTTAAACCAATCGCCGGAGCGCGTGGAACCAAAGTGCCGCCATTTCGGCGTCTGTGGCGGCTGCTCCTGGCAGACGCTTTCTTACGACGCCCAGCTCAGGTACAAGCAAAGCCAGGTGACGGAATGCCTCGAGCACATCGGCGGGATCCACGGTTTCGAGATCGACGAGCCATTGGCGGCGGAACCTCTCTGGCGTTACCGAAACAAGGTGGAATTCTCCTTTTCACCGGGAGATAACCTCGACCTCGGTTTCCATCTGCCCGGCGAATGGCGCCGCGTAGTGAATATCCAGGACTGCCTCTTACACTCCGAGACAACCAATGCCATCCGCAACGCCGTGCGCGACTTTGCCCGCAGTACCGGACTAGCCGCCTGGGAACAGCAAAGCGAAACCGGATTCTGGCGTCATCTGGTCCTGCGCGAGGGAATCAATACCGGCGAGATTATGGTCAACATCGTCACTGGCCCCGGCGACTTCCCCGACGCCGAAAGTTTTGCGAAAAATCTGATGGCGGCATTTCCCGGCATCGCCTCGTTGGTCTGGAGCGTCAACGACACCCGGGCCTCGGTGGCAACCGGCTTCCCCTTTACCGTTCTGGCCGGGCGCGACCATATCTTCGAAGAGATCTGTGGCCTCCGGTTCAAGGTTTCGCCCCAGACCTTTCTGCAAACCAACACGCTGATGGCTGAGCGGCTCTACCGCAAAGCGCTGGAATACGCCGGGCTTGAGGGTCACGAGTTCGTCTTCGACCTCTACTCCGGCATCGGCTCCATCGCTCTCCTGATGGCGAAATCCTGCTCGGAGATTCTTGGCATAGAGATCGTGGAAGACGCCGTGCGCCTGGCCCGGGAAAACGCCCTGGCCAACGGCGTCACCAACAGCCGCTTTATCTCCGGCAAGGTAAGGGCGGCGCTCAAGAACATCGAACTCGACCGCCAGCCCGACCTCGTCGTCCTCGACCCGCCACGAGCCGGCGCCAGCAAGAAAGAGGTACAGCGCGTCATCGAACTGGGCGCGCCCCGGATCGTCTACGTTTCCTGCAACGCCTCGACCCTGGCGGGAAACGCCGCCCAGCTGGCGGAAGGTGGCTACCAGCTGATCAGGACCGGGGCCGTCGACATGTTTCCCCACACCCCCCATATCGAAGTCGTATCACTGTTCGAGCGCAGCTGAGCTCACCTCTTAAAGGATTTGTCCAACTGGCGGCTAATAACTAATAGCTTGCGGGTGGAAAAGATGCCGCTTTAGAGGCACTTCTGACCGGAAAACACGGGCTGCCACTTCCCTTCTTCACAAGAGGTACAATTGCCGAGTCCTGAAGATATTCACGACAAGCATCTGACCAGGGCCATCGCGGATATCAACGAGCTCTGCCGGGAGCTCACACATTGCGAAAAGTGCGCGCATGGGCGTGCCGTGCCGGTGATCGGCTCCGGGCATCCGTTGGCGGATATCTTCCTCATCAAGTACAAGACGCTGCCCAGCGAAGCGTCCGAAGGAGTCGCCTTCTATGGCCGCGCCGGCGAAGCGATCATGAAGGGTTGCCAGAAACTGGGAATAGACTCGCTGTTGCTCTATGGAACCAACGTGATCAAATGCGCTACGGCCAGTGAGGAGGAGGCTGTTGAGAATTGCCCGCAATATCTGGTGCGGGAACTGATGGTGATCCAGCCGAAGCTGCTGGTAATCATGGGCGAGCAGACCCTGGCGGCGGTTAACCGGATGGACTTTCCGCTGGCGCGGGAGCTTACATATAAACCAGGCGAGATCCAGACTTTCACGCCTACCACTGAAGCTCTCATCACCCCTGAGATCGATACGTCCCTCAATGACCAAAGACGAAAAACCCGTTTCTGGAAATCCTTCAAGGTCCTTGGCGACTGGTACGAATCATTACCGCCATACTAGGGTAGAACAAAGCCGCGTAGCCCGGCTCTACCGGGGCAAGGATCTGAAAGGAATTCCAATACGGACGCCCAGCCTCAACTTTAGCGTCGAGCTCAGGACGGCGTTCGTGTTCGCTGGCATTTTCATCGCCGGGGTCGCTGCATTGGCGGCTCTGCTCTTTACTGAATCCATTAACCCGGAATCCAGTGCCCGGCTGGGCGTTTCCTTCGCACTGGGGCTGATCGCCGCCTGCGCGATTTCTTCCACCCTCGCCTTCCTGATAAATTTACAACATTGGTTGTTGTTGCTGGCCCTGATGGCCGCGCTAGCCGCCGCCGCTGCCATTTGGCAGGGATGGGGGCCCGTTGAAGGCCTGGCCAAGATCGTCTTCGCAACCAGCGCCGGCCTCTGGATCGCCCTGATGCTGACTTCGATAAGTCAGGTGTTGCTGATTTGCGCGCTCGTTATTGGCGTGGATATATGGAGCGTATTTTTGGGCCCGACGAAAAAAATGGTGGAAAGCGGCGGTCCCTGGATTGACTATCTCACCATTAACCTGCCGGTCTTCGGCGCCGACGCCGTCTCGCGGCTCGGTGCGAGCGACATTATTTTCTTCTCGCTGTTCGTCGGCTGCACTCTCTTGTGGCGCCTGCGCCGAACTCTGACAGCGCTGGCGCTGACGCTGTCATTTGTATCCACAATGCTGGTCGGCGTCAGCCTGGAAATCGGTGTTCCCGCACTACCGCTTTTATCCATCTTCTTCCTGCTTGTAAACGCGGACCTCCTCTACCTGCGCTTCCTCGCTGAACCGGACGAGAACCGCCGCGGCCGTGGTGATGGTCGTGGACAAAAACCATAGGCGAACCGGCAAGACCAGACCATGCGAATATTACTTTTTTTCTATACGCTGCTGATGATCGCCGGAAGTGTTTTCACGCTGTCGCTGGCGCCAAGAGCTTTTCGTGACCTCGGCCAGGAGAGGCAGCGCTTAAAGGAGGAACTGCCTGGAGTTGAGTTCGAAAAGATGGTCGAGGCCGGTTATCGTCTGAATGTCCTTGTGTTACTGGTGGAAATCTTTTATTACTATCTGCTGATTCGATATGCGGGGCCTCTGTGGCAGTTATTCTACGGGGGCTTCGCCTTCGGAATATTTCACATCTTCTACCTGGTTTCGGGACGACTGGAAAAACGCAGGCTTTCAAAAGGGTCTGTCAGCACCCGCTTTGCCAGATTCCTGCTCTGGCTTGCCACCCTTTTGACCACCATAGAGGTCTTTTTTCTCGTCCTGGTCTGCTACCTGCTGCTGCAGCCGGTAGCAGTAAGCGCCTAGCCCTCCAGAGGACGCACCATCTCGATGCTGCTCAGGTTCACCGCCAGGTAAGGAGTGGAATACGCCGGCTCTTCCATGTTATCCAGCCTGTAGACGGCCGCGTCGGTGACCGAGAGAAAGGTCGCTTCCTTCTGGTTGAGCAGGTCGGAAAGCCGGCTGCGATAAGAAATTGCGGCAGTATGAACTGTGCCCACGATAGTGCAGCTGCCGATCTCGATGCTCACTCGGATCTTCTCGGTCTTGAGTTTTGGCCCATTTTCTGACATGTCCAAGCTAATACCCCTTTTCGCTCATAATCATGCTTTCCGGGAACAACCGAAGCTGATCGTGCGCATCGAAAAAGCTTTTTCGGCCAATCCATCGGCTACGAAGTGTTCTCGCCCCTGCTCCTATGAAGCCGCGAGCCGGCGCCTGGGGGGCGCGACGCTGACGCGGTTACGGCCTTTACGCTTGGAGGCATAGAGAAGCTGGTCGACCTTGTCCAGCAGTTCTTCCTTGGACGCGGCGCCATTGGGGTAACAGGCCACTCCGGCGCTCACGGTGATCTCGGTCGTGGCGCCGCCGTCTACCGGAACGCGTATCTGGGAAATCGCCTTGCGCATGCGTCTGGCTGTTTCGACGCCCGACGCCTCTTTCCCGGGAAAGAGCAAGACAAACTCCTCGCCGCCAAAGCGAGCCACGATATCCGATTCGCGTTTTTGTTTTCTGAGTGTGGCGGCCACGATCCTGAGCGCCTCGTTTCCAGTCTGGTGGCCAAAGCGATCGTTAAACATCTTGAAGTGATCGATGTCGAACATCACCAGGGTGACGGCGCCCCCGTATCGGTCCACTCGCCGCATTTCACGGTCGAAGCATTCCATAAATGATCCAAAATTGTATAACCCTGTGAGTGAGTCGGTGAGCGAAGACCTCAAGACATGCCGGTGAAGACGCCGCTGCCGCCGCTGCCCCCAGCCCAGCATGACTCCCATAACCCCGAAAGTGGTCACGGCAATGAAGATGGCGCCATTCTTTTCGAAGGAGGTCTGAACCAGAAGAAGGCCGGTCACGATAATAGTCACCACAGCCCCAACCTCATAAAAGAACCATGCCGAAACAAGAATCGGGGCCGCAAGCAGCGGCCAGAAATCCGCCTGTGCGAAAACCTTGAGGGTGAGCCAAAGGAAAAAGAAGTTCAGGCAAACCAGCGCCAGGATAATCAGCCGCTGCCTAGTCCGGCGGTTGTCCACCCTTAGAGGAAGAAGCTTGCGCGGTTTGCGCGGCGTCGCCGGGCGCCGCCGGGCGCCGGCTCGTTCATCGCCCCGCGGGGCCCGCGATTCCTGACCAGAAGTCATAAGGTATATTTACGCACTCAAACCACAACTTCCTGCCGGTGAGGTAGTTACCAGTTGCCTACCCGCTGCAAAAAACATCTAACCGTACCTAGCCACATTTGGAAAACCCACAAAAGCGGCAGAAAACGCAGCCCTCACCAAACTCTACCATGCCACCACATTCCGGGCACTCGGGACAGGCGCTGATCTGCGCGGATGATGGCAGCGCGGTGCTGGTTCCATCTTCCGACAGGTGCGGAGCCCGTTCCATATGTTCGATCACAGCCTGGGCGATTGCATCCGGACAGGACGCGGCCCCGCCAAGCGCCGGCGACGGACAGCGGATGCCCTTGATCGACTTGAGAATGGCGCCGGTGTCGACACCCGACCGCAGTGCCAGCGAAATCAGTCGGCTGACCGCCTCGGACTGGGCCGCCTTGCAGGCACCCGCCCGGCCCATGGAGGAAAAAACCTCACAAAGACCGTGCTCGTCCTCATTGATCGTCACATACAGGCTGCCGCATCCGGTGTTCACCTTGGTCGTCGCCCCGGTGGTCACGTCGGGACGCGGTCGCGGCTTGACCTGGCCGGGAGCGATTACCGCTTCGGCTTCCGCCCTCTTGACGCCGCCGATATTCAGAACCTGCGCCTCGCGACTGCCATCGCGGTAAATTGTAACGCCCTTGCAACCCGCCTTGTAAGCGAGCATATAGACCTGCTCGACATCGGCGACGGTCGCGTCATGAGAGAAGTTGACCGTTTTGGAAACCGCGTTATCGGTATATTTCTGGAACGCCGCCTGCATGCGGACGTGCCACTCCGGAACCACATCGTGAGCAGTCGCAAAGATCGGTTTGAGCGTGTCGGGAACCTCCGGCAGATCGGCAACGGTTCCCTTCTTGGCGATCTCTTTCATCAACTCCTCGCTGTAGAAACCGCCGTCCTTGGCCATCTGCTCAAAGATCTTGTGGGTCTCCACCATCTCGGTGTTGTCGAGCACGTTGCGGATATAGGAGATGGCGAACAGCGGCTCGATGCCGCTGGAGCAGTTGGCAAGGATACTCAGGGTGCCGGTGGGCGCAATCGTGGTCGTCGTGGCATTACGTACCCTGGTGCCGCCTTCGGTGTCATAGACGCTGCCCGCAAAATTCGGAAAGACACCTCGCTCTTCAGCAAGTTTTGACGAATAGCTGAGGCTGCGCTCCTGGATGAAGGACATTATTTCTTCGGCTACAGCAACCGCTTCATCCGAATTGTAAGGGATGCCCATCTCGATCAGCATGTCGGCAAAACCCATGACCCCAAGGCCGATCTTGCGGTTGCCCTTGGTCATCTCCTCGATCTCCGGCAGGGGATAATTGTTGACGTCGATGACGTTATCCAGGAAATGGACGGCGCTGTCGACCACGCGCCCCAGCTGCTCGTAATCGATGCCGCCGTTCGGTCCGGTAACCCGGGAAAGGTTGATCGAACCCAGATTGCATGACTCATAAGGCAACAGTGGCTGTTCGCCGCAGGGATTGGTGCTCTCTATTTCGCCGATGTGGGGTGTGGGATTATCACGGTTGATGCGGTCGAGGAAGATGATGCCCGGGTCGCCGTTTTTCCAGGCCAGATTAACGACCATGTCGAAGACCCGCCGGGCGTCCAGGCTCTTGACTGTCTTACCGGTCCTTGGGTTGATGATATCGTATTCGCCGCCGCTCTCCACCGCTTCCATGAACTCCTCGGTTAGAGCCACGGAGATATTGAAATTATTGAGCTTGTCATTGCTCTGCTTGCAGACGATGAAATCCAGAATATCGGGATGATCCACCCTGAGGATGCCCATGTTCGCGCCTCGCCTGGTGCCACCCTGTTTGATCGTCTCGGTGGCGGCGTCAAATACGGTCATGAAGGAAATCGGGCCGCTGGAAACACCCTTGGTGGAAAGGACCACGTCGCTGCTGGGCCGGACCCGGGAGAAAGAGAAGCCAGTGCCGCCGCCACTTTTGTGGATCAGCGCCGTGTTCTTGATGGCGTCGAAGATGCTCTCCATGGAGTCGCCGACCGGTAAAACAAAACAGGCGGACAGCTGGCCGAGCTCGCGGCCCGCGTTCATCAGCGTCGGGGAGTTGGGGAGGAACTCCAGGCGCGCCATCATCCGGTAAAACTCTTCTTCCACGGCGTCAATATCAGCCTCGGGATTGTGAAGCAGGTCGGCGCTGGCGATGGTACGGGATACGCGCCGAAACATTTCAACCGGGGTCTCAACCGGGTTTCCTTCCTCATCCTTTTTCAGATAGCGCTTCTCAAGCACCTTCATGGCATTGGGAGAAAGCTGTGGCTGTAAAGGATGGGCTGTAATCCGGGAACCCTTTTCGGTGATCTCGTGAGGCTGGTTGGCTAGCATGCTGGTTTTCCCCTTTCTTGCAAATCCTGCTCCTTTCCCGATTGTAGAATGCCCGCCGGACGGAAAGACGAACAATAATCCATCCCGCGAACCGCCTTGTGCTGGGTCCCCACCAACCCGCAATCCTGGCGGAGCCGGCTAAAGCTTGGCCAGCACCCGCTGAAACTCTTCCACATCCTCAAACTGACGGTAGACTGACGCAAAACGGACATAAGCCACCTTGTCCAGACTTTTAAGTTTGGCCAGTGCCCGTTCGCCGATCTCCGCCGAAGGCACTTCCGTCTTGAACTCGTTGCGCAGCTCGGCTTCGATCTCTTCGATGAGCTGCTCCAGCGTCGCCGTCTCGATGGAGCGCTTCTCACAAGCCCGCAGCAATCCATTGAGAAGCTTCGAGCGAGAGAACAACTCTCGCTCTCCCGCCCTCTTAATCACTGTCAGAGGTGTTTCCTCAACCCGCTCGTAAGTCGTAAAGCGTCGCTGGCAAATAAGGCACTCACGCCGGCGGCGAATTGCGTCCCGCGATTCCGTATCGCGGGAATCCACCACTTTTATTTCGCTGGAATTACAAAAAGGGCACTTCAAGGAAAAACCCTGTCATTACTAGGTATTGTTGCTGATTTGGCACCGATACACAACATTTCGTGGTTGTGCGCCAAATTCCTGTCTCCAGATAGCTATCATAGCCACCCCGCCGGGACTGGTAAAGGGTAACAAAAAAGTTTATTCCGCAAATTGCACATATTTGTTTTTTTATCATCATAACCCTGAGGTTTAGCTTGAGTGTTAGCTCCGAGCTCCGTCTTGTTGACAAGTTACTCTATTTATTTTGCGTCCAGCTGCCAATGAAATGTATATCTATAATGAAAATCCGATTAGGGCTGTTCGAAAATCGGTAGGCGGACGGCAGAAGCGGGGGAGTCACATATATGATGAAGGCGATCCGGAGCATGCGCGCCGATATAAAGGCCCTGTCTCTGATTTATGCGGCCAACGGTATTGTCGCTCTGTCCACTTCTGCGAACCAGGCCAATTCCTGGGCAACAGGCCCTTCTTCAAGTCTGCAATGGCCGGCGAGCCGCATGCATCACCACCGTCTCGCGATCGTGGCGCCAGCTTCGTCTATTAGTCTGCCCAGGTAAAGGATTCGGCAGGCAAGGTTCTCGCAGTGGTCGACGCCTATGACGCCATGACCTCGACACGCGCCTATCGCAATGCGCTCAACCATGATCGGGCCGCCGCCCGGCATTATCGCCTCAGCTCTCGCATGAGCCCGGCCACCCATCTCTGAAAGACCCCCTTTTCTACTAGTGCTTTTAAGCGGCAGCCGCTATACAATTTCCCATGCCTACTCCAAAGCCGGATTGATACTCTTCCATCAAGGGAGCAAACTTGTGAAATTCTACCGTTGCCTGATCTGTGGTGATCCTTACATGGGAACCGAAAAGCCCAGCAACTGCCCGTTCTGTGGCGCCTCCGAGTCCTACCTTGTACCCGCGGCGGACTGGGTGGATGAGAACGAGGCCCTGGGTGAAATCAGCGAAATCTCCCGCTCCAACCTGCAACAGGCCCTCCAGCTCGAAGTCAACAATGCTCCCTTCTACCGTGACGCGATGGCGCGTACCCGAAATATCGAACTGCAGTGTATTTTCAAGAATCTGGCCAAGATCGAGGCCGAACACGCCGCCACGATAAAAAAGATACTGAAGGTCGAATTGCCCGAACCGGAAGCGGGCGAAGAAGTCGCCACCGACGACGACCATGAGAATATCGTGGCCGCCCACGAACGCGAAATCACCGCGGCGGCTTTCTATGGACAGGCTGCAGACGAAGCTGTCGAAGAGCGGATCAGGCGAGTGTTCACAGCGCTGGTCTCTATCGAGACAGACCACATCGACCTGGAGCAGACGCTGCTCGATCGGGAGATCTGATCACCTGAGCAAATCTTCGTACCAGAAAGGGCGCGCGGCTTGCCGCTAGATCGCACCGTTCAGGGCCCAGCTGAATTCCTGAAACTGGACCTTGAGTTTGCCGGCCCGGGAACGCAGGCAACCGGCATCGTCCGGTGATTCAAGATGGCCGGCGATGAAGCGCATCACTCCCTGATCTCCGCCAAAATCCCGGGAATAGATGCGAAAGATGCGTGATATGGACATCGTCCCTTGCTCCCGGTCAATAATGACGCCACCGTTTCCGATGAAATCCACCGCAGCCCGGTGTAATTGCCCCTCTATCTGCTCCGCCTGGTAGAAGCGGAGGGAAGGACTGGAGCGAACGGCCCGCACCAGCGCAAAACAGACGCGCGGCTCGGGCGAATCCAGAGAAAGACGCACCCGTGGGTCCCATTTTCGAAACTGTTTCCAGACGCGGTTGGATTTGCGGGCGTTACCCCTGAGGATGCCGTATTCGATGTCGTCGAGCGAATAATCGATTCCACCGAGATTGCAGACCTTGCGCTCGAAGAAACCCTTCACATCCTTGACCGAGCTGGCGCCGCCGAGCGTCCCGACCGCCTGCAGGCCTGTCATGTTGTACAAATTGATCCAGAAAGCGAGGCGTTCCTCCCGGAGCTCCAGCGTCAGGGGATTGAAATCGGTGAGCTGCCGGAACTCCAGCTCATAACTCCTGTATTCCCCGGAAGAGAAAAGAGCATCGTAATCTACCGTAAGCCCGTCGGCAGACACGAAGCGGTTAAACAGCCTACGGATCGCATTCTGGATCAGGCCGGCGAATCCAGCGTCGGGCTTTACCTCTTCGGATTGGTTTCTTTCCCCACTATCGGTATCCGGCTCCGGGCTGGACGGGCTGGACATCTGGCGCCTCCCTGACTATGAACCGCTTGGCCATCCATTTTACAGCGAAAACCAGATCAAACGAAAATCGTCTGCTCAATCATACCGATACTAATTGACTGCTCTATTAGATTAGGTTAGACTAATCTTACTTATGGTTATCGTTTAATCTTATTATTGGAGGCCGTCATGTTTTCAGCGATGCTCGTCACGTTCCGGGAGGGCCTGGAGGCCGCCCTGATCATCGCGGTATTGATCTCACTGCTGGACCGGATTGGGGATAAGCGTCTTACCAGATCCGTATGGGCCGGCGCCGGAGCGGCCGCGGCAGTCAGCCTGGTGAGCGGGGTTGTTATGTTTGTTCTCGTGGGGAAGGCCGCTGAGGAGGCTGGTGATGTATTCGAAATCCTGGTCGTGATCGGCGCGGTCTTCCTTTTGACTTACATGATTCTCTGGATGAGAAAAAACGGGAGCGAGGCTCAGACCCGTCTCGTCCGCAAATCCAGCGAAGCCGCGCGAGCTGCATCTCCACTGGCGCTCGGCGCCCTGGCGTTTGCCGCGGTTGGCAGGGAGGGGCTCGAGACTGTTCTGTTCCTGCTGGCCGGCACGGGCCCTGCAGGATTTCTGTCGATGGCGGTGGGTGGGTTCATCGGGCTTTCTCTCGCCATCGGAGTGGGCATTATCTTTTACAGAGGCAGCCTGAGAATCGATCTTTCGGCTCTGTTCAAAGTTACAGGGGTGTTGCTGATCGTATTTGCCGCGGGCTTCCTGGGCCATTCCCTGGGAGAGCTGGGAAAGACGGGCTGGTGGCCATCATTCTTCGGAGGCGCCTGGGACACCAGTGGCTTGTTGACCGACAAAAGTGGCCTGGGTGCGGCGCTGAAATCGCTATTCGGCTATGACGCCAGCCCTTCAATCGCCCAGATAGCAGGGTACTGGTCTTATCTTATAGTCATGATGTGGCTCTTCCTGCGGCCCATCAGGGCCATCAGCCCGGCTCAACGCACTTCGAAGAGCATCGCCTGATCTAGCGGGTGCGTCCTGCTTCCAGCCTGCCGGGGAGCTCCGCGGGGTCAGTCAAAGGCGGCTGGCAGCTGGCGCCAATGCAGATGTAGGCGATCGGCTGTCCGGCATACCCGTAACCCGCTGCTTCCAGATCCTCGTTATGGCGCGCCGGGTCGAGAATCTCCAGGGAGCGAAATGGTATGTGTGCCAGGTGCGCAGCCCTGATCATTTTGATGGTTTCAGGGTCATCCGGCGGCCCGACGATCGTCACCCGGACGGGGGGATCGATCAGCCGCTCTACCGCCAGGGCATAATCGGCGGCGAACAGCCCGCTCTCCTTGTAGCTACCGGAAAAATAATTTATTGCCCGCTCGGCGGATTCAGCGAAGCGAGGCTGGCCGCTGTTTTGGGCCAGCCGGATAAGGGCGGATGCGGCAATGGAGTTTTCTGCCAGCGGCAAAGCACGCTCGGCCGACAATCCTTCGGTACCCGGGGTTTCCAGGCAATCGTGGAAGCCGCCGGTTTTTTCGTTTTCAAGGTTCTTTTGCAGCCATTGTGCGATTTTCAGAGCCCGGTCCAGCCAGACTTCGCCGACGCCGCTTTCATATGCGTCGAGACAGGCGGTAAGCATACTGGCCGTGTCCCCCAGCATCCCCGGCAAATGGGCCTGGCCATCGTAGTAATGGTTCAGGCCCCGGTCCATGTCCCACATATGCTCCCAGACAAAATCGAGCACCCCCGAAGCACGGTCTCGCATTTCAACGTCGCCCATGACCTGGAAAGCTCGCAGTAATGCCGAGGCAGCCAGCGCATTCCAGCCGGCGAATACCGTGGGATCGATATAAGGCGCCCTGGTCTCTTTTCTGGCGGCCAGGTCGAGCCGGTAATAATTTTCGTCAGCATCCTGGCTGCCGCGAAAGACCGCTGACCCGGGCTCCAGAAGGACGGTTGTCAGGTATCGATACAAATCACGGGCTACCGTTTCGTATTCCTTGCTGCCGGTGATGCGGACAGCCTCGGCGTAGACTGATAGCAGGGCGGCGTTGTCTTCAAGCATCTTTTCAAAATGGGGAATCGTCCACTCACGGTTCGTGGAATAGCGGAAGAACCCGCCCTCGACCTGGTCGTACATGCCGCCCCCGGCCATGGCGTCCAGCGTTTTGGTCAGCATTGCCTCGAGCTCGTCTATAGAACCTTCAGAGAGGATCATCATGATCAGTGAAAGCACGTTGGCGTAGGGAAATTTTGTCGTACTGCCAAAACCGCCGAACTCGGAGTCATAGACGTCGCCGGCAACCTCGAGAACGGACGCCGCCACCGCCGGGCCGGACGCCGGTCCCTCCGGAGGCTGTTTGGCCAGAGCCTCCCGCTGCTCGCGAATATTATCCACCGCCGCCTGAATCTCCTGACGATTGCTGCTGTAGAGGTCCCGAACATCGCCGAGCAACCGGCGCAGCTGATCCGGTGGAATGTATGTGGTGCCGGTGATCACCTCACCGTCCGAGGTTAGAAAAGCCAGGGTCGGCCAGCCTCCCTGGTTGTAACGAAAGTTGATGTCCGGCCGCTGGTCGCTGTCTACCCTGACCGGGATGAAGCTCTCATTTATCAGGGAAATGACTTCATCATCCGAATAGCTGGTCTCGTCCATGACATGGCACCAGTGGCACCAGACTGCCGAGATCGCCAGCAGGACCGGCTTGTTCTCTTTCCCGGACTGCTGAAAGATGCTTTCATCCCATGGCCGCCATTTGATCTGGCCGGCGCGGTTCGGCCGTGGCGAAAAACGAAAACTGCCGGTTGGGGCCGGTCCGGGGGTAGCTTCTTCGTTACTTTCTGTGACCATCTCTAATCCTTTTCTTTTCAGGCCGCCAGGAGGCCGCTCAGATAAATCGCTGGCGCCGGTTAAATTCTTCCCGCCTGCTTTGGCCAGCATATTCTACCTTTTCTGGCTTTTCCGTGTTAGCGCTGAAGCGTCATCCATGCTCCCGATTCACCAGTAACAAGTAACCGGGAATTCGGGACGGCCAAAAGGCCGCCCCCTCTGCATGAGCGCGACAGCCTTGTGGCCGCTCGGTTAGACGCTCTCACGGCGCCATGACACCCTCATTCAAGGTCACCGGTGCGACCATTTCTGCCTCTTTCAGCCGGTTAGACGCTCTTACGTCATTATGACACCCTCACCGCACTATTGTGGTCTTACATGTGGACAAACCCCACGGCTCCCGCCGCTGATATAATACGCTTCATGCATCAGGTCCCGACAATAGCCGCCATTTCCACGCCGCTTGGCGTTGGTGCTATCGGCATCGTGCGAATGACCGGCCCCGAGGCGATATCCATTTGCGCGCAGGTTTTTCGTTCGGCCGGCGGCAGCCCGCTGGACCGGGCGGCGACCCACAGCCTCTGCTACGGCGCCGTACAGGATCCGGCCAGCGGCAATCTCGTCGACGAAGTGCTGGTGGGTATCATGCGAGCGCCCCAGACCTATACTCGCGAGGATATCGTCGAAGTGAACTGCCACGGAGGCCCGGTGGTTCAGCAGAAGGTTCTTTCACTCTTCCTGGAGCGGGGAGCACAGCTGGCTTCGCCGGGTGAGTTCACCCGCCGGGCATTTCTCAATGGGCGTATCGACCTAGCCCAGGCGGAGAGCGTCGTACAGATTATTTCAGCGAAAACCGAGGCGGGGCTGCGAGTCGCACTGGCCCAGCTTGATGGATCACTCTCAGGGGAGATCAAGGAGCTGCGCCAAACAATTCTGCGCGAAATGGCCGCCATGGAGGCGGACATCGATTTCTCGGACGAGGACATCGAAGAGCTGGACCGCGACCAGACCGGCGAAAGGCTGGAGCAGATCCGCAGCCGCCTCGAGGAGCTGATCGACTCCGCCTTCGTTGGCCGGGTCCTCAGCCAGGGAGTGCGCACGGCGATTGTCGGAAAACCCAACGTTGGCAAATCGAGTCTGCTGAACTCCCTGCTCATGCGGGAAAGGGCGATTGTCACCGAGATCCCGGGCACCACGCGGGATACAATCGAAGAAATCATCAACGTGAAGGGCATCCCCCTGCAACTCATCGATACGGCGGGGCTACGGCCGGCGACTGATGAAGTCGAGCAGGTCGGTGTGGACCGTAGCCGCCGCGCCATGCAGGAGGCCGACTTGATCCTCTGCCTGTTCGACGGCAGCGAACCTGAGGACGACCACGATCGGGCACTGCTGACTTCGCTGCCAAAAGATCGGGCTATTTTCGTCATCAACAAGTGTGACCGGTTCCGGGGCCAGTCCCCCCGTTTCAACCGGGGTCTGCTGCCGTCGGAACCGGTGATCATCTCGGCCATGACCAGGCAGGGATTGAATCAGCTGAAGGAAAAAATTACCGGGGTCGTCCTGGGCGGCTCACTGCCACCGCTTGAAGGCCCCATTGTCACCCACGAACGGCACCGGCTGCTGCTGGAGAGTGCGCGTGAATCGCTGGGCCGCGCCTGCCAGGGTCTGCGGGTAGGACTCGGCGAGGAACTGATTGCCGAGGAGCTGCGTGCCGCTCTGGCCGCGCTCGGTGAAATCACCGGCGAAGAAATCGTCGACGACCTGCTGGAAACCATTTTCCGCGAATTTTGCATAGGCAAGTAGCACTATCTGCCGGTGTGCTCAAACATGGAAAAGGAACCCGAAGAAATCATCGCTTCAGATTATGACGTCATCGTTGTCGGTGCCGGACCGTCCGGCTGCGAAGCAGCGCTGGCGGCTGCGCGTGCCGGCGCGCAAACACTTTGCCTGAGCATTAACCTCGATATGGTCGGCTACCCGACCGCGACGCCGGTGCTGGTGGATGACAGCGACGATCGCCGGCATGCCCTGCTGGCGGAACTTGACGGTTTCGGCGCAGAGCTGCCGGGCCTGCTGCATACCGATGGCATTTCGGGCAGGGACGGCGTTGCCGGCAGAGTGCTGGTCGACCGGCGGCGTCTGGGCCTCGCCTGGAAGGAGCAGCTTGAATCGGAAGAGGGGCTGGCCCTGCGGCAGGCGCTGGTAACCAGTCTGATCCCCGGCAAGTCCGGTTGGAAGCTTGAGACCAAATTGAGAGAACATTTTACGGCGCGGGCGGTCGTTGTGGCCGCCGGCACCTTTTTAAACGGCCGTGTCATCGACGCCGGCGAAACATCGCCAGGGGGGCGCTGGGCAGAGATACCCGCCAATTATCTGGCTAAATGCCTGCAAATGCAGGATATTAAACTGGTCGATATCTGGGCCAGGACTTCACCACGCCTGTCATCGCGCGGTATTGATGAAAAACTGCTGGGGGATCCGCGTTTGAGACGCGATGGCGAGCAGCTCGGCGAAGTGCTTGCCTTCACGCTCGAAACGGACGGCAACCGGACCGGCCAGCTTCAGGCACTGAGGCAGAACAAAGGGCTTACCCAGGCCTGGATCACCCGGCCTTCATACAGCATCCTCCACCTGGGCCTGGCAGCGGAGCAGGCCGGGAAGAACCTCGAAGTCATCGGCAAACCCGGCCTTTTCTTCGCCGGGCGGGCCGCCGGCAGCTGCAACTATACCGAGGCGGCCGCTCTCGGTTTTATCGCAGGAATCAATGCGGCGCATCGCGCGGGCCATGGTGCCGCAAGTCAGCCATTGTCATTTAGTAATACACTTGTTGGTCAGCTTCTCAACCGCGTCGCTCATAAGGATATAAGGCCCGTGACTGTCAGGATCGATGACGAAAGCGGTTGTTAATGACAACTGTGTGCACTATATCAATAATACTGCGATAGCCGGTGACTGCCGTAGTGGGAATATTTCCTTCATTAGCAGGAGTTCTTCGTGAACGCTGACAACTCCTTTGACATCATCGTCGTCGGTGGCGGCCATGCCGGTTGTGAGGCTGCACTGGCGAGTGCGCGAATGGGTAGTA
>JAENWV010000090.1 GCA_016650015.1 Thermoleophilia bacterium
ACGCTCTATCCAGCTGAGCTACGGGCGCATATTGTGGCGGAGAGGGAGGGATTCGAACCCTCGAAGGAGGCTTAAAACCCCCTTAATCGCTTAGCAGGCGATCGCCTTCAGCCGACTCGGCCACCTCTCCGCGGCGGATTGGAGCGTCACTGCGGCAGCTAAATACCCAAGTGGTCAGCCGCCTGACGAACTTCGATTGCCAAGCTATGATTCTAGAGATTTTACAGGTGGAAATCCAGCCGTGGAAAGTTGCCGGGTTTTATTCGCGTAAGTTAGACTATGTATATTCTACTCTGTTAAGAACAAGCAGGGAGCTGCAGGCCATGACATGCAGATGAGCACACTCAGCGCTCCGTGAAGAGCGCATTGTCATAGAGGCGCCTGTCTGCTTTGACGTTATGGCATAACCTTCAGTTAGTCAGATCGCATCGCTGGCAGCCCTCAATTCATCGGGGGCACTGGAACCGGTAGTTCCCTGCGGTCTGCAAAACCGTACGCTTTTCTGAGAACCAGATGGTTAGTGGGTTCGACTCCCACGTGCCCCCTCCAGATTCTTTCCCAAAAGCTTTTTAAATGATGAAAACAGTAGGTACAAAGCTGCTATATAAACTGGCAACCACGCGGTAATCGACATGAACAACAGAAAGATACTGGCAGTAATTTTAGTCTTGGCGCTCATTGGCGTGGCGGATTCGAGTTATGCTCTGTTTCAACATTACGCACCGGCCAATACTTCATCCTGCGACGTTAACGAGACCATCAGTTGCACGGCGATCAACCAGAGTGAGTATTCGGTGCTATTTGCTGTGCCGGTAGCCGCTCTAGGTATTGCCGGTTATATCTTCATGGCCGCGCTGCCATCCACTATGTTACTGCGCCTGATCGGGCAGGAACTGGCTCTTCTACTGCTTTTGGCAGTCTCTCTGGTGGCGACAGGGTTTTCCTTATGGTTGAGCTATATAGAGATTTTTATTCTCAGGGCTCTGTGCCCGCTTTGCGTGACATCACAGACGCTGACGGCGGCAATTACCGTGCTGGCTTTGACTGCGGTATTACGGAGACGGCATAACAGGCCGGCAATCCTCTAAGAGGTCTCGTCTTTAGTCTTTTTCGCCTCTTCCTCGGCAATCAGGGCCGCCCGCTCGGCGGCCTCTTTAGCCTTTCTTTCCATTACCAGTTTTTTCTGTTCATCGGCAACGCGGGGTTGCAGCTCTATTTCCTCATGGATGCCGAGCAGGTACTTGAGATATCTGAAGGAAAAGTTCATCAGTTCGATCTCGTCGTTGCTGATTTTGTCCAGCGTCTCGGCGTCGACATCAAATATCTCCAGGAAGCGGCTCTCGAAGACGAACTGGCGGAAACCATCGATGTCATAGCTGGCGATATAAAACATCGTCTGCCGCTTCTGGTCGAAAACTTCTCCCCGGGGAAGATCCTGCTTCATCATGATGTTCTTCCACTCGCGGTTCATCTCGTCGCAGAGAGCGGCCTCCTGATCTTCGCGCCATTCCTGGATAGTCCATGTCTTATCTTCCTGGAAACCGAGGCAGTGGTCCTCCCTGACGACCACATAAAATTCATCATGGATGGGTGACTCGTTCTTGTCGTCCATGCGCCGGTGGGTGACCTGCCCCACAGGGTAATAGCGGCATGCTGCCGGCCGGTCGCTGTAGATCGTGCAACCTTCGCTGGCGTCAACGAAAGGACAGCGTTGCTCCCCGTCTTCCAGCAGACGGATATACAACAAAGGTTGGCTTGTCTTCTTATCCAGAACGGAATGAGTGTAGTCAGCCAGAAATTCAGTGCTGGAGATGCCAAAGCGATTCTTCATCCTGATGACATCATAAGGCGTCAGCAGAATGTCGATATTACTGCAGCATTTTGTGAAGCAGGCGATGCCGGGGTGGCATTTAAACGTCAGCTTCGATCCCGGTGTGAGTTTTTCCTTTACTACTTTGCTCGTATCCTGCATGTCAAAACCCTGTCTTTAGAAGAAGTTACCTTGATAATGATTTTAGCAGATAAACACAAAAACCGGCGCCTGGCCCTGGTATGGTCCGGCGCCGGTTTTAGAGATCAAACAAATTTACATAGGTGTGTCCCTGCCGGCCGCTTTGGCGAAAACCATGGCCGTGGTTCGATACACCATATGTGCCATCTTGGAGAAGGGTGCATAAATGAACAGGAACAATACGCTGGAAAGGTGCACGAAGTAGATGGGGTAAGCTAGCGCACCGATATTGGCCACCCTTAAACCCCAGGAACCGGCACCAGTCACGATCACCATGGCCACGACGCTGATAAGCAGCCAGTCGAAATAGGCGCCGATGCCGATCCTTGCCGCGTGTTTAATGCGGTTGACTATAATCCAGCCTATGCCGATCAAGCCCGCGGCCGCGCTGATTGAACCGACCCATTTTACCGGCACCGGGTTCATCCAGCCATATGGCGAGTGTTGATGCACGATATACTCACCAAGCACGCAAAGCGCCGTGGTTATAAACAGACCCAGGAAGGCATAAAATATAAGCAGGTGAGACACCTTGCGGTCTTTTGTCTCGTCACACTTACCGAAACGCTTGTGCGTCATGATCTCTCCGAGCACTGAGCCCAACTGGCTCAGGCCGCTGCCTTTAAGTGGCGCGCCCGCGCTGCGTACTGTTTCCGAAAGCAATTTCCAGTAACCGCTTACGCCGATGCCAAAAACCACGATCGCAAATATGAACGCGATTGTAAATGTTGCGTCGACAGCGTGTATTGAAATGAAGTTCGAGTAGATGATTTCGGTACCTTTGACCACTTCACCGTCGGCGATGGCGCCTCTGGCCGGGCTGTAATGACCAAATATTCCGATTACCAACGCCAGGATAATGACAGGTATGGCCGTCATAATAAGTAAAATCGCAGGGTTCCCAACCCCTTTGGCCAGAAACCCAGGTTTTGAGAAACGGTTTATCGTTATTTTGGCGATAGCCTGCATTACATTGCCGGGCTTGGCGCCGCGTGGACACTGCGCGACACAATCGCTGCACTGATGGCATAGCCAGATATCCGGATTGCCCATGAGCTTGTCCTTGAGACCCCATTGTGCCCATTGCATCTCCTTGCGCGGGAAAGGCGTGTCGTCCGGCGTAACATTGCAGACAACCGAACAGGTAGCGCACTGATAGCATTTCTTGAGATCAGCGCCACCAGCGCTCATTACTTCGCGCACGAACCTTACATCCGGCTTGATGGTTTTTGCCGGACGCACGTCAACCGGCGCCTTTGCATCCGCTTCCATACCCGTGGCTATTACCCCTTCATCATCGTCAGCGATTTCGGCAGCGGACTCTGTTGCAGTTGACTCTTCGCCGCCGGTAGCCTCAGGGCTAGACTCGCTTTCCGCCACGGAAGCTGTTTCCTCAACCGCAGCACCGGCTTCATCAGCCGTTGCAGAGGACTCCGTTTTTTCTTCTACTGGTTCATCTGCCATAGCTACCTCCTAGAATCCCTTGAACGGATTTGGTCCGAATCCTTTGAGCTTCTCGGCGAATTCATCCATGATACCGGGAAGCTTATCCCACTCATTGATAGCAAGTTGAACCTGCTCAATCCGTTCGGATTCGAGCATTAGGCGGCTCAGGGTCTCCTGTACCTTGCCCAGGCGCTCATTGGCCATCTCGCTGCCCTTGATGAAATGGCACTGGTAATCGTCGCCGTATACGCAGCCGATGAGCAGGAATCCCTCGACGCCGGCCGACAGAGCATCCGCGATCCAGACCAGATTGGTGCCGCCCAGGCAACGCAGGGGGATGATCCGGTAGAACGGGCTGATGTTTTCGTGGTTAAAGCCAGCCATATCGAGAGCCGGATAGGCATCATTCTCGCAGACCAGCGCGATTATCCTGGGTTTCTCGTCGACTTCCGGCACCTTGATCGCCTTCATCATGGAAGCGATCATGTCGACGCTGTAGTTCTTAAAAGAGATGATCCGCTGCGGGCAGGCGCCCATGCAGGTGCCGCAACGCCGGCAGCGGGAGGTGTTGGTTTTGGGCGTGCCCTTCTCATCCTCATCCAGCACGCCGAAGGGACATTCCACGGTACAGCGCCGGCACTGCGTGCAGCTGGCGAAGTTGATCTCCGGGAAGGTCTGGTCGCCCGCGCGCGGATGCACGGCCATGCCCTGTGCCGTGAGCTCAAGGCACTGGATCGCTTTGAGCGCGGCGCCCGTGCCGTCTGTGGCCGCCTGCATGGCGGTCATCGGCTGTCTGACGGCGCCAGCGGCGTAAATACCAGTCCTGCGGGTCTCATAGGGGAAACAGATGAAGTGCGAGTCGGGAAAACCATACTTTAAATGAGGCATTTCCGGACCCTGGCGATATTTGAGATTAAGCACCACCGGCTCGGCAATCACTTCCCTGATAACACCGTCCTGCGTGGTGGTTTCCCGCCAATCGCCTACATAGTCAGGAGTCAGATCAGTGACGCTGTCCTTGGCTGCGGGAAGCATATTGGTAACCATACCGGTGGCGAGCACCAGCATGTCGGCTTCGATCATAACCTTCTCGCCGAGTATGGTGTTGTCGACTTCAAGAAGAACGTTGCCGGATTCGTCCTCGGTGATGTCGATAACTTCGCCCTTGGTGAGCATGACGCCCGGATTGTCCTGAGCGGCCTGATAAAAGTTCTCGTATAGTCCAGGCGTGCGCATGTCTTTATAGATGATGAAAGCGCTGGCGTTGGGGTCGCTGTCGGTTACATACAGGGCCTGCTTGAGCGATGTCAGGCAGCAGACCGAAGAGCAGTAAGGCAGATGTTCGGGATCCCTCTGCCCGGCGCACTGCAGGAAAGCGACCCGCTTGGCCTGCTTGCCATCCGATGGACGGGCAACCTGACCATTGGAGTCTGAGGCCATCTGCTCCATCTCCACATTGGTGACTACGTTCTTGAATTTGCCATAGCCCAGGTGGCCCAGCTTATTGGCGTCATATGGTTTCCAGCCAATGGAGAGGATGACGGCGCCGATGTCGAGCGTCTCAGAGGCGCCATTTGAATTGATGGTGGCTTTATATTGTCCCGGCTGGCCTTCGATGCTTTCGATGGCCGCGCTTTTCATGATCCTGATTTTGTCGCTGCTTTCCGCGGCTTCGATCAGGCCGTTGATGACATCCGCCGCCTGCGTGGCCTGGAAGGGAGCCTTGTCCGGCAGAAGTTTGTGCATTTTGCGTGTCCAGCCGCCAAGCTCGGCTTCCTTCTCCAGCAGGACGACATCGTAACCGGCCTTGGCTGATTCCAGCGCTGAGGCCAGTCCGGCCTTGCCGCCGCCAACCACCATGATCGTCCGGTTGATCGGCTCAATGAAAGGTTCCGGCGGCTCGGACTTCTGTGCCCGGACAATGCCCATGCGCAGATGATCTTCGGCCATCTCTTGCGTGTTTTCGTTAACGGCGCTTGCGGCCTCCGCGTCTGCTGGCATCTCGGGCGGAGTTGCCGGCGCTTCGCTGGCAGCCGTCTCGGCGTCTGCCGCTGCCGGTGTTTCAGCTTCGGAACCGGCGACAGATAAGGCTTCTGGTGCTTCTTCAGCCTCTGTGCTTTTACCGGCCCCTTGCGTCCAGACGATCTGTTCTCTTAGATTGACCCGCTCGGTTACGTATTTCAGCGTGTCGTAATCGAATATATCCGTGTGCACGCGGGGAGAACAGGCGGCAATGACGATTTTATTGACGCCCTCATTATTGATGTCATCATTGATAATCCCGGCGCCCTCCTCACTGCAGAGGAAAGGAGCTGTCTTGACGATCTCGATCTTGTATTCCTTGGACGCGACATTCTGCAGAGCCTCGATATCAAGCGTTTCGCCGATGCCGCAGTCCGAACAGATGTAAACAGCTATCTTCGTATCGGCCATCTCTAGTTACCTCCTGCCATCTCGACGGCTTCAGGGACTTTGGCTCCATTAATGGTCTGCATGCTTTTCAGGGCCGAGGCGGTGGCGTCCTGTACGGAGCTGGACACATCTCCCGGATTCCTGCTGACACCGGCCGCGTACATGCCCGCCGGCATCTGGTCACCGTCCATGAAGCCGTTTTTCTCGTAGACGATGTTCGCGGGAATGTTGGAGTTTTTTGCCGCTGCTTCCATGCCTGAGGCTAAAACGACCAGGTCAAACTGCCGGCTGATCTTGCCGCCGCCGAGGATGTCCTCCGCGGTGACGATAGGATCGCCAGTGGCGGGATCCGCCTCGATCTTGGCGACCTTGCCTTTGGTCATGGTCACATTTTCATCTTCCTCCAGGCGGCGTAAAAAGTCCTCATATTTGCCGGGGGCTCTCAGGTCAATGTAAAAGATCTCCGCTGTTGAGTCCTCGGCGGTGTCGCGCAGATAGGTGGCCTGCTTAAGAGAGGCCATGCAGCAGATAGCCGAACAATACTCGAGGTTGTTCTCGTCGCGGCTGCCCGCGCACTGGGCGAAGGCGATCTTCTTCACTTCCTTGCCGTCGGACGGGCGCACGATCTTGCCCTGAGTGGGCCCGTTGGGCGCCGCCAGCCGTTCGAACATCACGTTGGTAATGACGTTGGGAATTGAATCGAAATTGATATTTTCAATCTTGCCGGCATCGTAGGGATCCCAGCCGGTGGCAAAAACGATGCTGCCGACATTCATTTCCACGGTCTTGGGCTCCATGTTCAGATCAATGGCGCCGTATCCGCAGGCTTCCACGCACTTCTGGCAACCGCTGGCGCAGGCGCTCTTGTCGAGCACATAACGCATCGGGAAGGCCAGGTCGTGAGACAGGTATATTGCCCTGGTCGTATCCATC
>JAENWV010000131.1 GCA_016650015.1 Thermoleophilia bacterium
CGCTGACGTGAGGAACATCCTCGATTTCGAGAAAGATTACCCGGAAGCGGAAGTTATCAAGCTGGAGCAGAATTATCGTTCTACGCAGGTAATTTTGAGCGCCGCCAACGAGGTTATCAGCAATAACAGTGAACGCAAGGCAAAAAAGCTCTGGACCGATCTGGGTGAAGGGGAGCCGATACGGGTGACCGAGGTCGACGATGAGCATGGCGAGGCGAGATTCGTTGCGGGTGAAATATCCAGGCTCGAGCAGAGGGAAAACTTCAGGCCGGGAGAGATCGCCGTTTTTTATCGAGTCAATGCCCAGTCGCGCGTACTGGAGGATATGCTCATCCGCTACGGTATTCCCTACCGTATCATTGGCGGTACAAAATTCTATGAACGGGCCGAGATCAAGGACGCTCTCGCCTATTTGCTGATGGTGGACAACCCCAATGACTCAGTCAGCTTTACCCGCGTCGTCAATTCACCGAAGCGTGGCATCGGGACTGCTTCCGTGGCGGCTCTGACGCGATTTGCCGAATCCGGAGGTTACTCGATGCTGGAGGCCGCGGCGAAATCCGAAGAAATAGCGGATTTGCGTCCGGCTGCCGTCAATGCGCTCACGGCTTTCAGTAGCCAGATGCAGGAGTTGGCAGCCACTGCGGCAGATGCGACAGTGGCGGAGATCCTCGAGGAAGTGTTGACAAATACGGGTTACCTGGAGGCGCTTTCGGCCGAACGAACTGTTGAGGCGGAAGGCCGCATCGAGAACCTGCAGGAACTGGTTGGAGTCGCTGAAGAGTATGACAGCCTCCACGCGGAAGGGTCGCTACAGGAGTTTCTACAGGAGATTTCGCTCTATACCGATATCGACAAGCCGGAAGCGCCGGCAGAAGCGATCACGCTGATGACCCTTCACAATGCCAAGGGGCTGGAGTTTCCGGTCGTATTTATCATCGGTGCCGAAGAGGGAGTATTCCCCCACTCCCGCTCGCTGGAGGAGCAGAATCTCGATGAAGAGCGCCGCCTGTGTTACGTCGGCATGACCCGGGCGAGAAAGCGCCTGTATTTTACCTACACAACCACGCGAAACCTTTACGGCTCCCGCAATTACAACATGGCTTCACGGTTTCTTGGCGAGCTGCCTGAGGATTTGGTCGAGTTCGAGCGGTCTCAGCCTGCAGGAGGACGGTTCGCCAGAGGTATCGGCGGTAGTATGGGTGGCCGCGACCTTTACAATGATAATTTCGATGAGCAATGCGATATTGCCGAAGAGCGGTCGGATGCCTCATCATTCTTCAATGTAGGCGACAAGGTGATTCATGCAACATTCGGCGAAGGTTTGATAACCGGGGTCGAGCCTGGTGGTACGGTCGCAGTCAGATTCGCCGCGGATGGCAGCGAACGCAAGCTTATGGTTGATTATGCTCCGCTGAGAAAGGCCTGAGCGGCTATCGAGTTGTTTTGGCAGGCCCGTCCGACAGGTTAGTCGCGCCGGGAATCGTTTTTCTTTGTCCTTGATGCCAGACGCCGCTGGTCGGCCCTCACTTTGGGATCATCATCCAGCCAGCCGAGAATGAGCGCCAGCATCGGCAGGGCATACTGGTTTCGCTTTTTGTCGCAAAGCGAATAATGCACCCACCGTCCGTCGCGGCGATCGTTTACCAGCCCGGCTTTCTTCAACAGGGAAAGGTGCCCGGAAATCGTTGACTGGCTTAATGCCAGCAATTCCATGAGCTGGTAAACGCAGAGCTCCCTACCCCCGAGCAACTTCAGAATTCGTACCCTGGCGGGATCAGCCGCAGCTTTGAGAACTATCTCGTAATCATTGAGTGCCATGGGGGAAACTCCTTGTCAGTCCGTGCCTGTGAAAAGAAAACGGTGGGCACCGATGAATTATTCCGGCCGAGAACTAAATATCGGTGTGCGACGATGTATTATCTCGTCCGAAAATATCATATCGTCAAGCGACGATATGATATATCCGCGAAGCGTGTCAGTCAATCATAAGCAGATGTGATATTTATTAAGTATTTAAATTGCGAAAGTGGGTAATTAAAGTTGACCGACGATAACCCTCCCCTATGGAAACGGTGGTGCTGAAATGACAGCAGCAGAAAACGATCAGTTCAGGGACTTCTTTTATGACGTCAGGCCGATTCGGCTGAAAGAACCGCTGGCGGAAACCCTCGGAGCATTCAAGCAGGTAAGCGTAGAGCTTGAATATTCGTACATCGATGCAGTCAAGGCGGCCGGGCATGCCTGTCCAACAGTCACCGGAGCTTTTCTCTGTTGCCAGGAATCTCTGGAAGCTCTATATGAGGGAGAAACGCCGATACGGGGTGAAATAGCGATCACCGTCTATGGCAAACCGGAAGAGGGCGCTCTCGGGGTTATGGCGCAGGTTTTCACGTATCTTACCGGCGCAGCTCCCGATACCGGCTTTAAAGGGCTCGGCTCCAGGTTCAAGCGCCGGGGATTATTGACATTTGATCCGGAAAAGATTGACGAAGAGGCGACATGCTGCCGCTTTGAGCGACTGGATACCGGCCGGTCTGTGACAGTAAAGTTCTTTCCCTGGCTGATCCCTTACCCTGGGGAGAAGGCGAAGCGGCTGGCGACGCTCATGCAGCAGGTGGTTTCCGGAGAGGCAGATGACGAAGCCCGCAACAAATTTCAGTCTTTGTGGATGGAAAAGATCCAGACCATGATCATCGAGCGCAAAGAGATCGGGAAATGGCTAAGGGTAGAACTAGCCTGAGATTAATACGGCGGATTCAACTCGCCGTGCCAATAAATAGCACGGATTGTGGCCGGCCGACGAACCGCCTTCTCTAATTCGAATTTCGCCAAGTGGGATATCAACATCATCATGAATTACCCAGATATTTTTGAGGCCAATTTTATAATAATCAGCAATAGATTTTACTGCCTCGCCGGATAAGTTCATAAATGTTTGGGGTTTCATTAGGACATTTTCATTTCCAAATTCGCAGGTTCCAAAAAGACAGGGGCCCTTTGTCAAAGGCCCCTGCGTACGAATGATAAACGTGATTTATGTAGCTTGCTTCTTGGCGGGAATCATCAGCTGTGTCCCCGCCAGCACCACAAGCACACCGCCGGCAACAACGAAGAACCATGGCATCGTCTTCATCGGAAGCTGGTTGGCCTTCTGGAAGTTTTCGACGTTCTGGTCCATGACTGTGATGACAGTGTTGAAGTCCTGGCCCATCTTGTCCATCTGCTGCATGCCGTTGGCTACGCCGGGGAATTGCTGACCCAGCATCTGGTTCAGCTGATCCTGGGTCATACCCATTTGCTGGGCGAGCGCCGGGATCATCTTGTTCATGTCATCCTTCATTCCGGCAAAGGTCTGCATGTGTCCCTGGAAAGTGGTGACATTGGGACGCGTCAGCACAGGCTCAAACGCCTTCATCATGTCGGCTCCTGCCGACGCTCGATCAAACATCTTGTAACCGAAGGGCGTAATGATCAGCGCGACCCCCACAATAAGGATGATCACCGAAAGGATTTTGTTATTTGTCATCTTTGCTCCTTTTAGATGGCTGTCCGTTACCACTGCTTTGCTGGGTATTCGCTAACGCAAGCAAGAATCCTTTATGCGAATATTATAACATTAGCAATTAGGCCGATTCAACTTCCAAGTGCAACACGAGGTCGTTTTAAGAGGCAGGCTGCGGTAGCATCAGCGCTTCTAAAGACGTCCAAGTCAAAGGAGCACTATGGGATGTTACGCGCAGCTTACCCAGGAACAACGATACCAGATTCACGGGTTTATGAAAGCGGGATTTAATCAAAGTGAGATAGCCCAAGAGGTGGGCGTGCACCGGTCCACGATAAGCAGGGGAGCTTGGTCGCAATCGTGGCCAGAGGGGCTACCCCACCCCGCCCAGGCCCACAGGTTGATGCAGGGGCGCCGGGGCCAGCTTAAAGACCGGGTTTCCATCGACGAGCGACGGGAGGTCGTGAACCAAAAAAGCCGCCTGGGCGACTGGGAGGGAGATACCATCATAGGCAGGATGTACCAAGGCGCGCTGGTTTCCGTGGTTGAGCGCATATCGAGCCTCACACTGATCGGCGGACTGGCCCGCAAAACGGCTGCCAGGATACGCGATCTCACCGTTGAGCTGCTTGGTCCCCACAAGAAACTTGTCCACACCATGACTCACGATAACGGCAAGGAGTTTGCCCGGCACCGGGAGATTGCAAAGGCGCTTAATGCCGATGTTTACTTCGCCCATCCCTACTGCTCCTGGGAGAGAGGATTAAACGAAAACACCAACGGACTCATCCGTCAGTACTTTCCCAAGAACCGCGACTTCACCACCATCACCGAAGAGGAAATCGCTGAGGCCACCTACCGTTTAAATCACCGGCCCAGAAAAAAGCCTGGATTCAAAACTCCTTATGAAGTATTCTTCAAAACATTAACCCTGTTAACTGTTGCACTTCAGAGTTGAATTCGCCGTGCCAAAACCACGGTTACTTAACTGGGAAAGAACGTGTAGCTTATCCACACGAAAACACCGAGAAGGGAAGTACCCAGAATAAGGCTCCACATGATTAGTTTCTTCTCTATTGGAAGCAGTGGTTCGTATTCCATCTTTTTTATCTCTTCGGATAATCTGGCTTCATCAAACTCCAAGTCATACTCATCTGTCTTCTTACTTGCATCCTCATCTGTCCTGTTACTTACATCCATAATTCCACCACCTTTTTAAATGAAAGAACGCCGGTTTACTACGCCAGTGGTGGCTTTACCCCGTGGAAGAAAATCCAGGATACAGCCAGGCCTATCCATATGATAAATCCAAACAATGAAACAACGTAAACAGCGGCCAATTTTCCCATGCCCTCTGCCCAAAGTCTCTTAAAGTTAGA
>JAENWV010000125.1 GCA_016650015.1 Thermoleophilia bacterium
AGGAGATCTCATCGACGATGTTTTCAGCGCTGCGCAAACGGTAGCGTTTGCCCTGCTGCGCCGTTACATCACAAAAAGTGCACTCATAGGGGCAGCCACGACCGCTGATGATGCAGGAAAAGTGGCCCTTCCTGCCCCAGCTGGGAAAAGGATTGTAGAAGGACGGTTCCGGCAGCAGGTCGTGGGCGGGAAAAGGCAGACGGTCCAGGTCGGTGATTGCCGGCGCGGAGCCGCTAGACCGAATGTCGCCGTCCCTGTCCAGGAAAAGGCCGGGGACACCGAGAAGATCGCCGCCCGATACGACGGCGCCGCATAGCGCCACCAAGATATCTTCACCCTCGCCGACTACCGCCACATCGACTCCCGGCCGGCTGGCCGCCTCTGCCGGCAGGGCAGTAACATGGGGTCCACCGACGACGGTGAGAATCTCCTGGTTGATATCCTTGACGATGCCGGCCAGGATTTCCGCGTCGGGCCACTGGGGGGTTAAAGCGGAAATGCCCACGATGTCGGGGCTGAAAGATTTGATCCGCTCACGAATCGCCAGCGGGGAAAGGCCCAATGAATAGGCATCCATGATTTCCACCGGGTAACCTGCCGCACGCAAGGAAGCGCCAATGTAGGCCAGGCCGAGGGGCTGCGTCGAGTTCCAGGGTTTTTCCACGGCATCCCGCCAGAGTCCCTGCGGTGGCGTGATCAGCAGGACCCGGAAGCCGGATCTCTGGTCATTGAATTTTTTTTCTTCTGGCGTCTGCATGGCGGAAGCTCCCTGACGCGCTTTTCGGCTACCGTATCGCGGACCGCAACCTAGGCGCCGGTCAACGAACGGCAGATCGCCAGCGTGCTCTTGACATCGGTGGCGAAGCCGTCGACACCGATTTCGCGGGCGAAATCCTCCGAATGGGAGGCGCCGCCGGAAATGACCTTGACCTCGCCGCGCATTCCCTCGGATTCAAGCGCGGCGATGATGTCCAGCAGCGCCGGCTTGGTGGAGGTGGTAAAGGCGGATAGCAGCAAGAGATCGGCGCTGGTCTCTTTCACCTTGTTGATAAACTTTTCAGTGGAAACATTAACGCCGAGGTCATGCACCTCGTAGCCGGATGCCCTCAGGGCCGAGACGATTATGTTCTTGCCGATGTTGTGAATATCGCCCTTGACCGTCCCCATGACGATTATTCCCGCCTGCTCATGCCGGCGTTCGAAGAGATATGGCTCGAGCACCGTCATCGCCTTCTCTACCGCCTCGGCTGAGCGCAGCATCTCGGGGATGAAATACTCGCCCGTCTCGTATCTGGAACCCACCTCTTCCATAGCGGCGGCAAGGTGATCGAAGATCTTGTCCGCTGTTGCCTGGCCCTGCCGGACGATGGTATCGGCCAGGTCGGCGCTGGCGTCGGCGTTTCCGGCTATGATCGCCAGTTCGAAATTTTCCAGTGTGTCTTTCATCAGATGCTCTCCAATTTCCTGGGATGCTCCCGGCAATCGGCCGGGACTCTCCGCCCTTATCTAATACTTGCCATACTTTTTGCCGGCCTCAACCAGTGCCGTCAGATTATTTTCAGGAGCCGAATTCGGGATCGAGTCGCCGCTGCTGAGAATGAAGCCGCCGCCGGCCTTGGCCGCCGACATGGCGTAGCGCACCGCCGCTTCAACATCCTCCAGGCTGCCTTTCTCGATAACCGCCGCCGCGTCGATGTTGCCTTTCAGGACGACCCGGCCGCCAACGGCCGCCTTGGCCGCCGCCAGATCCACCGGCGAGTCGATTTCCAGAACCGCGGCTCCGGTCTTCGACATGTCTTCCAGGATCGGCATGCTGTTTCGGCAAATGTGCAGAACAACTGGAGCCAGCCCCCCCAGTTCGCCGATTGCCTGGACTTCAGCGGGCCAGGCGAATTCGCGATAGTGATCCGGAGAGATCATGCTGGACGAGGCGAACGAGTCCTTGATCACCAATGCGTCGACCCCGGCTTCGATGAGCGCTTTGCCCACTGCCAGGGTCGCCGGTATGCAGGCTGCAACCAGGTCGCGCACCAGCTCCGGGTCCCGGTAAAAATCGGTCATGAAATCAAAAAGGCCGCGAACAGTGGCGGCATACTCGAACGGCGAGCGAACGCTGCCAAGCACGACCTGCCCGGCGCCCACCGCCTCGACCAGCCACCGGACCGGCTCCAGTTTGCCACCGGTGGCCACGGCAGAGGAATCGGCGGGGATCTTCAACTTCCCGATATCCTCACGGCCAGCGATCAGCGTTTCGACGACCAGGGGCACATAATTGCCCTCGACCTCGACCGGACAGCCCAGCACGTTCGGTTCGTCTCCCAGCCCCATCTCGGCGATAGCGCCATCGTAACCGAACCTGGCGAGCGACGCCGCCAGCGCCTCAGCCTGGCAGATCCCGTCGAGGAAACACTCATCATTGTCACGGCCGATGATCTTGGGCGCGAAGTATCCGTCGACCACCGGTATGACCGGCACCCGATCGGGAATCTCGCCGGCCAAAACACTGAAGAACCTTTCGCGAGAGTTCACTCCGCCACACCGATCCTGGGAGCTTCCTTCCAGAGGACTTCGAGACGATAGAATTCACGCGTCTCAGGAGTGAAAACATGTACCACGACGCTCAGGTAGTCCAGTAAGACCCAGTCGCCGCGTGCCTCTCCTGCCGTTCGCGGGGGCACCGGCCCCTTTTCCTTGATCGTGGCGCGGATTCCATCGGCGATCGCCTTCGTCTGCCGCGCCGACCTGCCACTGCAGATCAGGAAATAATCCGTATAGCTGCATATGTCCTTCATATCAAGGATGACGATGTCGGTGGCCTTTTTGTCCGCGGCCGCCCCTGCGATCGCCTGCACCAAACTTTCGCTGCTGATACTGCTAGTGATCGATGACCTCTCGTCTGTTTCGGTTGCCGCCGCCATTCTGTTCCCGGCGGCCCGGTTTTTCATATCGCCGGCTATCGTTTCTCCAGTTCCGCCAGTGATATGTCTCTACCAATGATAACAGTGATCTGGCGCTTTCCCATGTATTCGTCCTTGATAACGATACCCTTGCCGAGGATGTCGCGAACCCGGGCGCCGGCGGCCAATGCCTCGCTGCCGACGCGGATCTGGGTATTATCGAAATCGACTCCGGATGGATCGGTCTGCAGGGAGGTGCTGTAACGCAGCGCCGCCAGCCTTTCGGCCGCCGCCTCCACGATGCCGGCAGTATCGGTGCCATTATGGATCTCGAGAGTTATGGCGACGTCCTGGGAATTGCCGGTCATCAGCATCTCGATCTCCGCCGGCAGCGGTTCCAGGTACCAGCCGGCGCCGGCGCCGGCAATCCTTACGGGAAGCGGCCAGATGCCGAAAGAGCGGCCCGGGGTTGTGATGGCGAGAAACAGGTCCACGAAAGCCTCCTCGTCCAGATCGGTCTCCAGCCGCTTGGCCAGCAGACCGGCCAACGCCCTGCGGTCGGCCTCCGATTTAAGCGACAGGGAATCGCGCAGGCCCTGGTAAAAAAGCGTCTGGATCTTCGGGCCTGTCTGCCCGTCGGCCGAGGATGCCTTGAGTAAGGCAACAGCCCGCTGGGCGCCGGTGGGGTTATCACCGGCGGCGAGATTTATGGTCTCACCGGCGACAGCCATGGCCAGGGGACGGTCTGCCCGGAAGTTTATCGACCCGGCCTGTTCCGTGGCTATCTCCAGGGTCGGATAGGCAAGCTGGATATGAAACTGAACGGGTACCTGCAAGAGGTTGGCCACCGTCTGGTCGAGCAGCTGCTGGCCGCCGAGCTCGATCACCCGGTCAAGCTGCTGAAAACCAAAACCGGGGGTATCCGCGATAGTGCGGGCCGGGATGGTATAAAGGCTAAAACCACCCTGTTCCTCGGGTACCATCAAGGCCAGCTGGCTCAATCCGCCAGACTCATCGCTGCCGGTGATGATAACCGTGCCCGAACCATCTCCTCCGGATATTTCGGGCGCCGCTTCCGACTCGCCCCGAGACCGCACCTGCAGAAAAACAGCCAGGAAAATCAGGACCGCAAACACGATGCCCGCTAACATGATGCGGGTGGCCAAACGGCGGCGCTTCTCCTGCTGCCGGGAAGACAGCCGCGCGCTGCGATAGCCGGGTTTGCGGACAGGGGTGAAGCTGCTGTGCCGCCGCCTCTGGCTACGCTTGGGGCTATTTTTGAAGGTATAGTCTTTCTTTTTCAATAAATTTCTCGACGCTCTCCGGAACGAGATACCTGATGGACTGGCCCTTGGCTACCCTCTCCCTGACCAGACTGGACGAAACGCCAATACAGGGGATCTCCATAAACCGTGCCCCGTTCACGTCCAGAAACTTACGCTCTTTCGCCGGTATGCGTTCGACCGGGTAACCGAACCTGGTGGCGGCGATCAGGGTGGCCAGCTGGAAAATCTCTCCGGGTTCCTTCCATTCGAGAATCTCGATGACGGCGTCGGTTCCGGTAATGAAGAAGAGTTCGGTATCCGGCAGCTTGGCCCGGAAATGGCGCAGCGTATCCACCGTGTAAGAGGTCTGTTCACTGTCCAGTTCATGGCGCGATACCTCGAAGCGGGGGTTGCCGGCGGTGGCGAGGACCACCATTTTAAAGCGATCCTCGGGGCTGGCACCGTATTCAGTCTCCTTGTGGGGCGACTTGCCGGTGGGCATGAACAACACCTTGTCGAGGCCGAACTGGCCGACCGCTTCTTCGGCGCAGACCAGATGCCCGACATGAATCGGGTTGAAGGTGCCGCCCATGATCGCGAGTTTCAATCGAGCCATGACCATATGTCATTCAAGGCCGGGGCCGGGTAATCCTCTGCCAACTTACCCCCGTACCTGGCCATCCCCGGTAATGACGTACTTCACCGAGGTCAGCTCCCGGAGGCCCAGCGGGCCGCGGGCGTGCAGCTTCTGTGTGCTGATGCCGATTTCCGCGCCCATGCCGAACTGGCCGCCGTCGGTGAACCGGGTCGAGGCGTTGATGTAGACGCAGGCGGCATCCACCCTGGCGGCGAACAGCCGCGAGCTCTCCAGGTCTCTGGTCAGGATGGCTTCA
>JAENWV010000100.1 GCA_016650015.1 Thermoleophilia bacterium
ATCGTCCTGAGCAGGGGCTTGATCTCCGCCGGCAGTAGTTTGTCCGGTCGGCCCGCCAGGCGGTAACCATGCCGCGGGATGGCTTCGATCACATATCCGCGCTCGCGCAGCTTGACTACGTGCTTCCACACCGCCGAGCGCGTGATATTGAGCTTCTCGCTGATGGCCTGGCCTGAGGAATAACAATCTTCGGAGAGCTCCGCCAGCACTTTTGATTCAACGTTCATTAAACGCCTTTTCCTTAAAACCGCTTCCGGGTCCGGCCACGGTTCACTGTTCGGAGATCCCTGTGACAATCTCCAGTGAAAAATCTATCCCCGGCGCCGACCTTGTGAGAGCGCCCACCGAAAGGACGTTGGCCCCGGCGGCGGCGTAAGCTTGAACATTTTCCAGGTTGATGCCACCAGAGGCCTCGATAACCAGCCGGCCAGCGGCCAGCCGGACACAGCCGCCGACTTCTTCAGGCGCCATGTTATCCAAGAGAACCCGGTCCGCCCCCGCCTCAATGGCCTCTTCCATTTCCGCAGCCGTTTCCACTTCCACCTCGACTTCGATATCAGGCCCGAGCGCCTGCCTGACGGCGTCCACGGCTCCCCCAACACCCCCGGCCGCTGCCAGATGATTGTCCTTGATCAGCACCGCGTCATAAAGCCCTATCCGGTGCAGCTCGCCACCGCCGTCGACAACCGCCTGTTTTTCCAGTCGCCTGAGTCCGGGGCTGGTCTTGCGGGTGGCGGCGATACGGGCTCCGCTGTCCCGCACGGCGTCGACATAACCGGCAGTCAGGGTGGCAACGCCTGACAGTTTGGAAATAAAATTGAGCAGCGTCCTCTCGGCGGCGAGAATGGAGACCAACCGGCCATCGAGACGGGCCACCTCAGCCCCGGCGGGTACCTGCTGGCCATCCTGAACCAGCTGTAAAAATTTAAGCCCCGGGTCAACCTGGAGGCAGACCTCGGCGGCGGCGGGCATTCCCGATACAACGCAGGCTTCACGGCAGATAACCCGGGCCGCGCCCAGATCCTCAGGGCCGAAAATGGCGCTGGAAGTAATATCCCCTTTTGAGCCCAGGTCTTCCTGCAGGGCCAGTGCGACTATTTGTTTCATTCCTTTTTGCCCTCTTCGTTCTGCAACCGAAAATTGATGTGGTGCTTCCATCCGGCATCGTCAATTTCTGGAAAATCCTCACGCAGATGCGCTCCCCGGCTCTCCTGCCGCAGGAGAGCTGCCTTGACGATATGGATAGCCACCGTCAACAGGTTGTAGAGCTCGTACTCGTCGGGGTCGGCTCCCGGTGATTTGAGTGAGTTGTGAAGCGCGTGCAGCTCCTTGAGGGCCGTTATCAGACCCTGCTCGTTGCGCACGGTTCCGACATTTGTGATCATCGTCTTCTGCAGGCGCCTGAGCCCCTCGGCGACGTCCTCGTGCTTATTTCCCTGCCGCGCCGGTCCCGGCAGGTCTATCTGCAGGCGGCGCACCTCCTCTTCCATGGAGCCGATGTACTTGTCCAGGTCGCGCACGATGCGGTCGCTGAAGACCAGGCCTTCGAGAAGAGAGTTGCTGGCCAGGCGGTTGGCGCCATGGACGCCGGTACAGGCCACCTCGCCGCTGGCGTAAAGTCCGGGCAGCGTGCTGCGGCCCCAGATGTCGGTGACGACGCCGCCCGCCATGTAGTGACAGACCGGTGCAATCGGGATACGGTCATTGCAGAGGTCGTAACCCTTCTCTCGCAAGGTCTCGTAGACCGTGGGGAAACGCTCGCGCAGCATGGCGCAATCCAGGTGCGTGGCATCGAGGAAGAGGAACTCCTGGCCTTCCTCGTTCATCTGGCGCACCATCTCCTTGACCACTATGTCCCGGGGACCGAGCTCGGCCTGGGGATGCACGCCCATCATGAAACGCTCTCCCAGGTGGTTGAGGAGATAAGCCCCCTCGCCGCGCAGGGCCTCGGTGATCAGGAAGATAGGCGACTGGTCCGCATAAAGACCGGTGGGATGAAACTGGACGAATTCCATGTCGCCGATAGTGGCGCCGGCGCGGTAGGCCATGGCCATGCCGTCGCCGGTGGCGACCCTGGGATTGGTGGTAAGCGAATAAACTTGCCCGGAACCGCCGGTGGCGAGTACGGTGGCTGTGGCAAAGTTGAGCGTAAAGGTACCGGTTTGAAGGTTGAGGGAAACAGCCCCGATGCAACGGCCACCGTTGGTGAGCAGGTCGACGACGAACTCATTCTCCAGCACCTGAACGCGGCTGCCGGACTCCATGGCCTGGGCCAGGGCGCTGGCTACCTCCGAGCCGGTGGCGTCGCCGCCGGCATGGGCTATGCGGGGCACGGAATGGGCGCCCTCGGCGCCGAGCACCAGGTCGCCGCCGGCCCGGTCGAACTTGGGACAGATCTCGGTAAGTTCGCGCACCCGCGCCGGGCCTTCGTTGACCAGGATGCTAACCGCCTCCTCCTTGCAGAGGCCGGCCCCCGCGCGGATCGTGTCCTCGAAATGCAGCTGCGGTGAGTCCTGCTCGCTGAGGGCCGCGGCGATGCCGCCCTGGGCCAGGAAGGTGGTTGTGTCACGCAGCACACTTTTACTGATCAGCGCCACTTTCCACTTGCGCGCCGCGCCGACGGCGGCCGTCAGCCCGGCGATGCCGCTGCCGATGACGATGACGTCATAGAAGCGTTTGGCCGGCTCCGTGTCGGTGGCGGCCAACAGGTAGGGGCGCGTCATGAAGCTTGAGAGTCAGGATGCGGGTTCATGTGGAGATTATATCCCGATTGGGTCGGGATGCTATCCCCTGTGTCTAGGTGTAGGAGACCATCGCTTCGACGGCGGCCAGCGCGCGGGTGCGGATGTCCTCGTCCAGGCGAATCTCGTAACGCTCCTGCTTCAGGGTATCGACCGCCTTCTGCAGGGTGGTCATCTTCATGTTGGGACAGATGGCCTTTTTTGTCGGTGAGATGAACTCCTTGTCCGGATTCTCCTTCTTCAGTCGATGATTCAGGCCCATCTCCGTGGCGATAATGAAAGACCTGGCATCGGACTCCCTGGCATAACGGATCATGCCCGATGTGCTCTCCAGGGAATCGGCAAGCTCCTGGACCTCGGGCAGGCATTCCGGGTGGGCGATGACCAGGGCGTCGGGGTGTTCCTCCCTGGCCTTACGGATGTTGTCGGCTGTGATGTATTCGTGGGTGGGGCAGTAGCCTTCCCACTTGATGAGCTGGCGCCCGGTCTTCTTCTCCACGTAAAGGGCAAGGTTGCGGTCGGGAACGAAGATGATCTGCCGGTCTTCCGGGATGTTCGAGACCACCGTGGCGGCGTTGGCGCTGGTGCAACAGAGGTCGGTCTCGGCTTTCACCGCGGCCGACGTGTTCACGTAGGCGACGACGAGGGCTTCCGGGTGTTTTGCCTTGAGCTCACGCAGCTGTTCGGCCGTGATCATGTCCGCCATCGGGCAGCCGGCATTGATATCCGCCAGCAGCACCTTTTTTTGCGGCGAGAGGATATGCGCCGTTTCGGCCATGAAGTGCACGCCGCAGAAGAGGATGATGCCGGCCTCGGTTTTTGCCGCCGTGCGCGAAAGTTCCAGCGAGTCGCCGGTGAAGTCGGCGGCATCCTGCACCTCGGCCCTTTGATAGTTGTGGGCGATGACGATGGCGTTCTTCTCGCGGGCGAGCTCCCGGAGCTCCTCCTGCAGGGGTCCATAGTCTACGATGGCTTTCTCCTCCGGTTCAGTTGCGGTTATCCGCTGGTGATTCTCCAGTCCAGCCGCGGCTCATCGCGGTTGGGACATTCCAGCAGCGGCCAGGCTCAGCAGGCTCGCCAGTTCAGTCGCGGCGCTGTATCGTCTATCTCCACGCCGTGGTCGTCACTACTGGCCCTGAGGGCCTCGCCGATAGTGGTTCCTTCCGGCAGCTCAAGGTCAGCGGCGATCTCGGCCAGGGGAACAAGCACGAACGCTCGCTCGAGCATCCGCGGATGCGGGATGATCAACTCCCCGTCCGCTATTTCTAATTGTTCATATAGAAGAATGTCAAGGTCGATGGTCCGCGGACCCATGGGCCGGCGGCCGGCGCGGCCTCCGAGTTCGCGTTCAATGGCGCGGCAGAGGGCAAGGAGATCGGCCGGCCGAAACTCTGTTTCCAACGCGGCAGCCATGTTGAGAAATGAAGGCTGTTCGACGCCGCCTACCGGTTCGGTGATGTAGACCGACGAGACGCTGATAACGCTGACGCCAGCATCTGCTTCCAGTTTCCTGAGCGCCGAGGCCAGGCTGCCGCGGCAGTCGCCGACGTTGCAGCCGAGGGAGAGGTAGGCTTCGGCCATCAGTCCCGCCCACAACTGTGGTCTATGTCTGCATCCCGGTAGCCGCGGCTCCGCTCCAGCGCCACGGAAACACCGTCAACCGAATGCGGCATCGGCGGTGAGGGCTTGGTGGCGCGAATCCAGACCTTGTCGACTACCGGAAAATCCTCAAGGACCATGTCCGCGAGGAAGGCGACCAGTTTCTCCAACAGATAAAAAGTCTGGGATGTGGTAACCGCGACCAGCCGGTCGGTAACGGCGGCGTAATCCACAGTCGCGGCGATGTCGTCACTGGAGCAGGCCTGGCAGGCCGTCAGGGACATCCTGATGTCGAAGCGGAAGAGTTGGCCGATCTCCCTTTCCTCTGGCAACAGCCCGTGGTGGGCGAAGATCTCGAGGCCGTCTATGGTGATTTCGATGGGCTGGTTCAAAACGCCGCCTCAAAGTTATTCTTTCTTCCGAAACTCACTTTGCCGCTTTCACGGCCGCCGCCACTTTCAGAGCCTGGCAGTTCTCGGCAACATCGTGTACACGGAAAATCCTTGCACCATTTTGATATGCGATAACGTTTGTGGCAATGGTGCCCGGCAGCCGTTCGCCGGTGCCGTCATCCCCCATAATCGCGCCGATGAATCTCTTTCGCGAAGCACCTATCATCAGCGGCAGCCCCAGGGGCAGAAACCGGTCGAAATGTCTGAGGATGGCCAGGTTGTGCTCCAGTTTCTTGCCGAAGCCGATACCTGGATCGAGGATGATGTTTTCAGGCAAAACGCCGCGCGCTACCGCCCACTCTACCCGCTCCTTGAAGAATGCCGTGATCTCGGTGACGACATCATCATATCGCGGATTCTTCTGCATATTCCCGGGCTCTCCCTGCATGTGCATGAGGCAGACCCGACAGCCGGCCGAGGCGACGACGGCGGCCATTTCATCGTCGCCGCGGAGCGCGGTTATATCATTGACCATTTTTGCGCCGGCTTTAAGGGCTTCGCGGGCGACCTCCGCTTTGCTGGTATCGATAGAAATGGGTATGTCTGTCTCGGATACGACTGCTTCAATCACCGGCAGCACCCGCTCCAGTTCTTCATCTGCTGACACTTTCCCGGCGCCGGGGCGTGTGGATTCGCCACCGATATCGATTATGCACGCTCCCGCGTCACCCATTTCCCGGGCGCGAGCTAACGCCATATCGGCAGTCAGATAACGGCCGCCATCGTGAAAGGAATCCGGGGTGACATTGAGAATGCCCATCAGGGCCCAGTCGCGGCCGCCGATAGCCGGCGGCGGAAACGGCAGACCACTGCATCGCGTTCCGAAATTGTTCGCGTCTGACTCCAGCCTGCCCAACTTCCTGTTCGGGGAATTCCGTCGGCTCTACGAGCCGCTGCCCGCGTTGATCAGCGACAGCACCTCGGCGCGGGTGGCCGCGTTGGTGCGGAAGATGCCCCGCACCGCCGAAGTCACTGTCTGCGCCGTGGACCGGATGCCCCGCATCGACATGCAAAGGTGCTCCGCCTGGACCAGCACCAGCACGCCCAGCGGATCCAGCGTGTCCACCATGGCATCAGCGATGGTCGAGGTCATGCGCTCCTGAAGCTGTGGACGCCGCGCCACCACCTGCACCAGGGTCGCCAGCTTGGAAAGTCCGGTGATCAGCCCGCCCTCGCTGGGGATATAGGCCACATGGGCCTTGCCGAAGAACGGCAGCAGGTGATGTTCACACATGGAGAAGAAAGAGATGTCCTTGAGCAGGACCATCTCCTGGTGGCGGTCGGCGGGCATGGTGGTGATAACCGAAGTGGGATCGATATCGAGCCCGGAGAATACATCCTCGTACAT
>JAENWV010000109.1 GCA_016650015.1 Thermoleophilia bacterium
AATCTGATATCTTTGCTCTTGGGCAAGCTGCGCGTAGTGTCTCACAAGTGCTCCTTTTACTTGGACGTTTTAGAAGCACTGATGCTACCGCAGCCTGCCTCTTAAAACGACCTCGTGTTGCACTTGGGAGTTGAATCCACCTATTCAAATGCTTCATAACGGCAGGATAAGATTCAATGTCTATACCGCGCCGTGTAAAAATTAAATAATAACCCACCCACTCGGCGTGCCAGCGCTTCACATCGCGGCCACGAAGATAGGGCTTTATTATTTCGGCGCTCTTTGGATCTTCTGCAATGAGCTGGTCGCGCTTTTGCTGATCAATAATAAAAGCCTTATTGAGGCCCGTTAAGACACCTCGGTAAAAATTACCGCCGATATATTCTCCTAGGGGCGTACCACCGGAGCGAATCTTGTCTAATAAAACTAGTAGATGTGGTGATTCCAGCACCCAGCCCTCACCCCGCAGATTTGCCTGGTAAAGTGGCTGGGCCTCAGCGGTTACCGTTGCCTCTATTTCCTCAACCTGGTCGCGCTCCCGAACGCGGAGCACATTCACTGCATGATCCTCGTTTGGTATTAACTTGACTGCTATCAGCACTTGTGGGTATGCAGCAGCATCGAACACCGGCAGGTCACCGAAATCAATTAGATATTGAAGTGTCGTTTGATCGCTAAGAAGTAGCCGCAGCCCATCGCCATAACCAGCCCGATAGAATTTATTAGAGCTGACGAACGCGAGAACGCCCCCCTCTCGCAGCAGATTAAGGCCTCGCGAATAGAAATAAACAAATAGATCTGCGACGCCTCTGTAGACATCCGGATAAGCTATTTTAAGAATATCCTTATAGCTGCCGAGTCTCTCATGCCGCACATATGGTGGGTTAGCGATAACGGTATCAAAACCGCCTTTTTCAGAAAAAACCTCACCGAAGTGGAGGCGGTAAAGAAAGAACGGGAGCCCTTCACCGGATAGGGCCTGCTGTTCCAGCTCCGCAAGATCGGCCTCCATTTGTTCTATGATTTTAAGGCGCCTCTCAAAGCGGGTAGGTAGCTTGCCATTTGGTTCACGACGCTTTTTGATATCGTTTTTTTCTTCGTCAAATCGCGTCCGGCGTTCACGTATATGAGAAAAAACTACATCGGCTTCTGTTTGAATAATCCGTTCTCTGAGTTCACGGCGCTCATCAGGCCGGGCCTGGAAATATTCATCCTTTAGCTGATGGAGCTGTTCGATGATCGTCTGAGTGTCGGATAGCAAATCAATTTGTTGGTTTGCTTCAGGTATAATCGGCTCGCCATGGATCGATTCGATAAGTGAATCGCCAACCATCATTTTATAATCCAGGTTCGGCAATGGCTCAACCTGGTCGCGTTCAAGATCAACTATTAATGAAAGCCACAACCGCAGCTTGGCGATTTCGATAGCCTCCCGCTTGATATCAACCCCATACAAGTTCTCAGAGATAATATGACGTTTCCATTCAGCCATGAGAGCACCTGTGCGCTGCACTTCAGCACCTTTGGCGATAAAACATAACCGGCGTAGAGCCACCAGTTCCTGTAACATGGCCACCGGAAACGCAGCTGTCCCCACAGCTGGATCTAAAACTCGATAGGCCTCAATGGCATTCTCGATAGCTTCGGCTTCAGCCACAGTTGGCGGCTCATTATCAGTACTTGTAGTATCACCAGCACCCCCTGATATAGCATCCGCCGTCTCCGTAAGCTCCAAAATCTCTTTCATCCTCGATTGACCTATAGGTGTTTGTTCTTCAAGATAATTAAGGAGTGCTTCACGGCACATAAAATGCACCACCGGCCTTGGTGTGTAAAACGTGCCGGAGTTGCCTCGATCATTCTCCTCCAGCATGTTTTCAAAAACCTTTCCAAGCAACTCCGGGTCAAGCGCTACATCAATCTCAAGCGGCGTGTCCTCTTCCACCGTGAAGTTGTAACGGTTGAACAGACCGAGCGCCGTATCGTTTTCCTGAGGATCAAAGAGGCTGTTATCTAATGCAATATCAAATTCATAGTCGCGATCGAAAAGGCCGCCATTAAGATATGGGACGTCCCCTAAAGCAGATGCATCACCGTCCCTCTCCTGGTTGAGAACTTCGAAAAATAATGGCTCGAGAACGGTTCGGTAATAATTGTTTTGTCTTCTTGATTCACGCTGATAATGGCGCGTAAGAAACTGTTGGTCACCATCAAGCCACCCTTTTTTCTGTAAGAAGTAGAGAAACATGAGTCGGCCGAGAAGACGCTGCGTGAAGGCATGCAGGTATGTCGGATCTCCAAACTCTCTTAGATCAGGATTTTGCTCAGCAATCTCCGTACATAGCTTTCGAAAAAGTGATCCATACTCGCCATAGAAACGGTTGGTGGCTCGATCGACATTGAAAGCTTCACAATGATTCCTGTAAAGATCCAGCGGCATTTGGCCTGAATATGAAAGACCGTTCAGTATTTCCAGGTCGTAACGAGTTGGGTGGTGAAGATCTACAGTGAGTTTGTGAATCTTTGCTTTAGGGGCCGCGGAATCGGTTCGTTGACGACGAAGGTTTGCGAAAGTGATAGTTTCGTAATCTTCGGTTGCAATCAATAGATAATTGCCGGCACGGCGAAGAAAGTTCTGAGCAATTGAGCGCAGCCGTGAACGACCTCCAAGAGAAAGTTCTAAGAGCAATATCTGATAGGTTCCAGCCAAGTCTGCAAGGAGAAATAAATTCTGTATTGTTTCTGCATCCCCAGGGGCAAAACCAACCGCCTCCTTATCAACGGGAGCAGGAGACCCCGTGGTTTCGAAGCCGAGACGACTGAACAATCCGTAAACCCCAGCGGCCTTTTCAGCACGACAGAGATGGATGTCATCAAATGTTATTTGACTTTGAATGATCGGTATCTTCTTTTGTGATCCTAATTGGTGCTAACGATTATGTAAGGACTATACCGGAGTGACAAAATATTGACAATTTCAGTGTCGGGTTGAGTGCCAACCCCCTACTCCCGCCCCTCCTCACGAACCTCCATCGTCCACTTGTCTTCAAAGCACACAATCATCTGGAGTCTGCATTCCCTGTGATGGTAGTCCAGGTTGTCAACCCCGCCCGAAACAGGATAGACGCCGTCGTGGGAAACGACCCCTGGGCCTCGTCTTCGGTCAGGTCGATGCGATTGCCGATTAGGGAGACTTTGCTTCCCACCTTCCCACCTATTGCCGTCGGGCAGAGCTGCGGTTTCCCCGGATATCCCACCTTGCCCGGGTCGTGGAAGCTTAAGCGCCTCTGGTCAGTGCATAAATCGCGAAACCCGTTCCCGTACGAATGGTGACACTCCGTTCATATCCATGGACTCGAAGACCTGCCCCCGGGAGAGGACGTGATCCCCTGCGTTTTGCCTTGGCTTCTCGAGTCGCTGAGAACACCCTGTCGATTCGAAGACGGCGCTGATGCTGATGTAATACGATTTCCGGAAGTCTCTCCAGTTATTTTACGATGTATGCCTGGCCTGTCGCCCATCCCGCAGCATTCCGTCCGGCGGGTATGTTAGAGTCCTGACACCCACTGTTTCACCATGATGCACCATCCTGCGTATCTCTCCCACCCTCCACACCGGCAAGCGCCTGGTTATTGACTTCACCTTTAGGGTGAAGTATATTTCGAAAGGGGGAGAGTGGAGGCCATAAGCATCATCGAAGCTGCCAGCAATGAGGGGCAACTGGCTCAGATCAGGGGACTCAATCTGGAAAAGCTCGGAGGCAGGCGGAAAGGCCAGCTTTCCATCAGGCTGAGCAGGCAATACCGGTTGATCTATACAAGAATCGATGATTGCCTGGTCATCCTGGAAATCAGCAAGCACTACCAGTAAGGAAGATCCATGGAAAAGAAGCTGAAACCTGCCAGCGTGCCGCCGCCCGGCCGGACCATCAGGAAGGAACTGGCCGCCCGCGGCTGGACTCAACGCTTTCTGGCCGACCGGATGGGACGGCCTGAGCAAAAGATCAGCGAGATAATTGCCGGCAAGAAGCGGCTCACCGAGGGCACGGCCCTTGAGCTTGAGGAAGTCTTTGGGATCGACGCCGGCTTCTGGCTCAACCTGGAAGCCAATTACCGCCTGCATCTGGCCAGGGAGGCGAGGATGAGGCGGAAGGCGGGCTGACGCCTACTCTGTCGTCCATCCTGCAGCATTCGGTCTTGCTAGTTCTTTGTCGCCCATCCCGCAGCATTCCGTCCGGCGGGTATGTTAGAGTCCTGACACCCACTTTTTCACCATGCTGCGCTATCTCCCACTCCTCTGAAATGCCGCTGCCCGAACGGGTTGCGGTGAGGCAACCATTAGGAGGAGACATGAAAGACAAAACCCCTGACGATGCGGCAAAGAACGACAGCTGTGATGATGGCACGGCCGTAAATGGCTACGGACTCGAAACCACAATCGATTCACTCTACCTGGCCATTTCTGAGATCGTCGAAGATGCTCGCAAAACCGTCTATCGAGCCACCAACCAAGCGATGGTGAAGGCCTACTGGGAGATCGGGCGGGTGATTGTCGAAGAGGAACAGGCGGGGGAACGGCGGGCGGCTTACGGAAGCGGGCTTATAAACAGTCTCTCAATTAAGCTCACGGAAAAATTTGGAAACGGCCTATCTGAAAGAAACTTGCGCCATATGCGCCAGTTTTTCCTGTTGTTTCCAATTCGGAACGCGCTGCGTTCCGAATTAAGCTGGTCTCATTATCGCCTCCTGATCAGAGTTAAAAATGACGAGGCTCGTAACTTTTATCTGATCGAAGCCTGCAAAAACAGCTGGAGCACCCGCGAACTCGACCGCCAGATCAGTTCCCTGCTATTTGAGCGCCTCGCTCTGAGCAGAGACAGGGAGAAAGTGCTGGAGTTGAGCCGGGAGGGTCAAACTGTTGCGAGCCCCGAGGACCTCATCAAGGACCCATACGTACTGGAATTCCTGGGTATGAGCGAGACCCCGGACTTCCACGAGAAAGACCTGGAGCAAAACCTCATCGACCGGCTGCAGTCATTCCTGCTGGAGCTCGGCCGGGGATTTGCGCTCGTCGCGCGCCAAAAACGGATAACGGTAGGAGGGGATCACTATTACATCGACCTGGTCTTCTATAACCATGCTCTTAAGTGCTTCGTCCTAATCGATCTCAAAATCGGGAAGCTCGATCACAGGGATATCGGACAGATGGACTTCTATGTGCGTTACTTCGAGAAAGAGCAGCGGTCGGAGGGCGACAACCCAACTATCGGTCTCATCCTCTGTTCCCACAAAAACGAGGCAATGGTCAGGTACACGCTGCTGGATGACCGGGAGCAGGTCTTTGCCTCGAAATACCGGCTCTGCCTGCCAACTGAAGAAGAGCTAAAGCGCGAGATCTCCGAGGAGCGGGCGAGGCTGGAGCTTGTAAAGCGGGAGGAGACATGAAAGACAAGACACCTGACGATGCGGCAAAGTTCAACAGCTGCGATGACGGTGCGGCCGTTAATGGCTCCGGCGATATCAGCACGGCCGTGAAGGGCCGCGGCAATCTCCTGGGCGACATCACGGAGCGTATCCGGTCTGCTCAATATGCGGCCCTGCGTGCGGTGAAAAGGGACCTGATCGGGCTGTATTGGGATATCGGGCGGATGATCGTAGAGCGGCAGGCCAGGGAAA
>JAENWV010000193.1 GCA_016650015.1 Thermoleophilia bacterium
CTGAAGGAACTTTATGGAATAATTGACCTCTTTGCTCTCCGTAAGGGTCTTATCGCAGATATCGACATCGATTATGTCCGGCAGGGAACTGCGCATCATGAAATCCTTCAGCTTCTCGCTCAATCCAGCCCATATCTCCTCAGCCAGGTAGGCAGCGATCGAGCCGCGGTTATCGACGAGATCCTTCAATATTTCCTCAGGCAGGCGTCCCTTCGGTCTGAGCAGATTTCTCGAAAGGGTCAGAGCTACAGGCCAGCCATCAGTCGCCTTGATCCAGGCCTTGAGCTCCCACTCGGTTAGTGGGGGTGAACAGCCGCCTTCGAACAATTTCGCGGTTTCCTCAAGATCGAAGCGCAAGTCATCGGTATCAAACTCGAGTAGCTGGCGCTGGCTTCGAAACCGGCCGAGTAAGAGCTTTGGTTTTTCACGGGAAGTGATCATAATGCGAAAGCTGGAAGGCAGATGATTCACCAGAAACTCGACCGCTTCCCGCGTCGGTTTACTGTCATTGATGTGGCGGAATTCATCAAAACAGAACACCAGGGGTTCCTCTGTAAACTCGAGAATCTCGCTGACCAGAACCATCATGATGTTTTCATGGTCGGCGGCGACTTTTTCCGTATTCATCAGGGCACGGTCGATCTTTCTGCCAAAGTCAGGGACCGCCCGGCTCACCCCCTCAGCCAGGTGTGTAAGAAAACCCGACAGGTCCCGATCTTCCGGTCCTAACTGATACCAGACGCTATGACCGCTATACGCCGAGCGCAATTGTTCCATGATGGTAGTTTTGCCATAACCCGCGGCGGCGCAAATTATAACCAGGTGTTCCTCGCTGTTTTCGGCGATTTCCAGCAAACGTTGCCGCATAATCATCTGGCTGCAATCGGGCGGGGTCAGCTTGCTTGTCAGAATTGAGTGTTTTTTCATATCTTGTAACTTTCCAGCAACGAAGGGGCGTCTTCGCAACCAGTAAGGACCTGAGAAGATTTCCTCATATGTATACAAATATAGTGGGGTATGGTCAATTAGTCTATCGTTCTTTGGTTGTATCTCAATTATCAAAAAGTCGTACTTAATGGAAAAAGTCCATGCGGCCTTCTCATAAAAAAAAGAACCCCGCTGCTTGATCAGTAGCGAGGTTCTCGAGTGTTCGGTTTTCTAAAAGATTATTGCGGGACGACGTTGGAAGCCTGCAGGCCCTTCGCCCCTTCAGTAACTTCGAATGCGACTTTCTGGCCTTCGTTGAGCGTTTTGTAACCCTCAACCTGCACTTCTGAGAAGTGGACGAAGAGATCTTCGCCGTCCTCCCTCTCAATGAAGCCGTAACCCTTTTCGTTACTGAACCATTTTACAGTTCCATCTGCCAAACTTTTACCCTCCCATCTTCTTGCCCAGGCAGTCGCAGGGTTGACTGCGCTTTTCTTCCCGCCTGATATTTAAACCCATTCAAGCAGTCCTTATTCGGGAAAACAGTACTATAACTTTCAGAAGTTGTAAAGTAGTTGCCATGGTTCTTTTATACTGGAATCCGTTGAAAATACAGGCTTTGCTGGGCAGGATTAAAATCAGGGCCAGCCGGGATCGCGGTTAGGCCCGACAGCCTTAGTCCCAAAGGAGTTTTTATCAAACAGAGCCGCAGCCAATACGTTGTGCTGGCCGTGCTTTGTACCGGCATCTTTCTGGCCGCCATCGACCAGACGGTGGTTGTGACGGTTCTGCTTCGCATTATTGACGACCTCGAGGGCGGCTTCAACCCTGCCGCGGTGGAACGGGCCGGCTGGATTATCACCAGTTACCTGTTCGGCTTCACGGTGGTTCTGCCGTTGCTGGGCAGGGTCGCGGACCTGTATGGTCAGCGTCGTACCTATTACCTGGCAATGATGATCTTCGCGCTGGGCTCTTTACTTTGTGCCGTAAGCGGCAGTCTTTACCTGCTGGTCGGTTTCCGGGCGATCCAGGCGATCGGCGGCGGCGCTGTCATACCGATCGCCATGGCGATGGTCGGCCATAATTTCCCGGTGGGCAGGCGGGCGCTGGCGCTGGGTATCATCGGCGCCGCCGGCGAAGCCGGCGGCGTACTTGGCCCTCTTTACGGAGCCCTGGTCGGCCAGTACCTTGGCTGGCGGGCGATCTTCTATCTCAACATTCCGCTGGTGCTGGCTATTCTCTGGCTGGTGCGCCGCTATGTTTCCGAGAGCAGACGTTACCAGGTTTCGGTGGATTACCGTAGCGCTTTGCTGATGGCGCTGGGTCTGGGGCTGGCGACGATCGCGGTCTCCGGCGGCCGCGAGATCGGCTGGTACAGCTTCGGCCTGCCGCTGCTCGGCCTCGGTATCGTGGTTCTGATCGCTTTCATTCTCAGCGACCTGCGCGCCGAGCATCCGCTGGTAAATTTTCAGCTGTTCGCCAACCGCTCCTTCGCCTCGGCGAACATCGCCCATTTTCTGGTCGGCATAGCCCTGATCACGGCACTGGTACAGGTACCGTCGTTCGCCTACAGCTCCGGCTGGCCCGAGTCTTCCTATACTTCACCATTGACGGGCGGATTGTTGCTGATCAGGCTGACGTTGATGATCCCCGTCGGGGCCATCCTCGGCGGGATTCTCTGCGGCAGGATCGGCGGGCGGGCGCCGGCCGTCCTGGGCTTTGCGCTTTCCGCCTTCGGGCTCTGGCGCATGAGCGCCTGGGATCTGGGTGTGACAACACTGGAGCAGACCGGCGATCTCATGGTCGCCGGCCTTGGCTTTGGCCTGGTGATCGCCCCGATCAGCCTGGCGGTGGTAAACAGCGTCCGCGAAAGGCGCATGGCATCGGCTTCCGCCGTGCTGACCACCAGCCGGATAATAGGCATGACTGTCGGCCTCGCGGCGCTGAATAGTTGGGGGATCGGCGAATTTCAGAAGTCTCAGGCAAATAACCCGGTGCCAGTGCCAGGTCTGCTC
>JAENWV010000002.1 GCA_016650015.1 Thermoleophilia bacterium
GACCCTTCGATTTGGACATTGGCCCCATTCTTCACTAACATCTATGTTTCACGTCTGATCAGCGTTGGTTTCGACTACTGTTCAGACTGCTGAAATTCGTTTGGACTTTTATGATTTTCGGGCCTCAACATGACGCCCATCCCTGTAAACCAGCGACAACCGGAGACACATGGCTGACATTAAAACTACCGTCAACGACCTCGAAGGCGACCAGGTGGAACTCACGGTCGAAGTTCCCGCGGATGGGGTCAAGGCAGAGGTCAACAAGGCCATTAAAAAGCTGGCTAAGGACGTGAAGATGCCGGGCTTCAGGCCGGGAAAAGTACCGCGGCCGGTACTCATCTCCCATTTCGGCATCGAGGCGATCCACGCTCACGCCCTTGAAGACGCCCTCCCCGGCTGGTACACGGCAGCGGTCGAGCAGTCCGGCATCAAGGCTGTGGACAAGCCCGAGATCGATTTCGAGCAGATCGAGGACGAGGAAAAACCCTACAGCTTCAAGGCGAAGGTCCAGGTCATGCCCAAGGCGAAGCTCGGTAATTATACCGGCCTGGAAGTGGAGAAGGAGATCGCCGAACTCGAGGATGGGGAGGTCGACGAGGAGATCAACCGCCTGCGGAAGCGGATGGCCAAGCTCGAGCCGATCGAGGGCCGGGCCGCCGCCGAAGGCGACTTCACCCTGGTCGATTTCACCGGTTACATCGAAGGCGAGCCCCTGGAGGGCGGCGCCGGCAAGGATTACATGCTGGAGCTGGGCAGCGGGCAGTTCATCCCCGGTTTCGAGGAGCAGATTGCAGGAATGGAGAAAGGCCAGTCGAAAAAGCTTAAGCTGACTTTCCCGGAGACTTACAAGCCGGAGGAACTCGCCGGCAAGGAGGTCGAGTTTGACGTAATCGTCAAGGAGATCAAGGAGCGGGTGCTACCCGAGGCCAACGATGAGTTCGCCGCCGAGAACAGCGAGTTCGATACGATCGACGAGCTGCGCGCTGATATCGAGGGGCGTATCCTCAAGAGCCGCGAGGCTTCCGCCGAGAGCGCATTCCAGGCGAGGGTGCTCGCTAAGGTGTTGGAGGACGTGGAGCTTGTCCTGCCGGAGCCGATGATCGTCAGCCGGGCGTCGCAGATCGAGTACGAGTTCATCTACTCCATGGAGGCCCAGGGCGCTTCGGTAAAGGATTACATGGAGCAGTCGGACGAGCAGAGGCAGGCTTTCAGCAAGCACTTTTACAAGCAGGCTGAAGCGGTGCTCAGGCAGGAGATGGTCCTGGAGGCGATTGCCGAGGCCGAGGGGCTCGAGGTGACCGACGAGGACTTTCTGGAGGAGGTCAATCGGGCGGCCGAATCAATGGGCAAGGACGTGGAGGAGCTCCTGGAGAAGACCCGCGAGCAGAAGCACGAGCAGGAGATCCGCGCTGACCTGCTCAGGAACAAGGCTTCGGAGCTCCTGGCGGAGAAGGCTGTGCCGGTCATGAAGACGGCGGCGGAAATCCGGGCCAGGGACGAGGCTGAAGCCGCATCAGCGGTAGCTGAATCAGAAAATGAATCAGAAACTGAATCAGAAGCGAAGATCGAAGCGGAGAAGAAGGAAGCTGATACAGAAGAAGGGCAGGAAGAAGCTGAAGCATGATAAACGACAATTCGAACTTTCAGGGGTGCGTGATCAAATGCCACTAATTCCCATGGTAATCGAGCAGACCAGTCGCGGCGAGCGGGCCTTCGACATTTTTTCCAGGCTGCTCAATGAGCGCATCATCTTTCTCGGCAGCGGCATCAACGAGGAAGTGGCCAACGTGGTCGTCGCCCAGATGTTGCACCTGGAATCCGACGACCCGGACAAGGACATCAACCTTTACGTCAACTCTCCGGGCGGCTCCGTATATGCCGGTCTGGCCATCTATGATACAATGCAGTTTATCAAGCCGGATGTTGTAACGACCTGCGTGGGGATTGCCATGAGCATGGGCGCACTGATACTCGCGGGAGGCGCTAAGGGAAAGCGATTCGCATTGCCGAATGCCAAGATTCTCATCCACCAGCTATCCGGCGGTTTCCAGGGGCCGGCAGCGGATATCGAAATCCACGCCAGGGAAGCGCTTGATCTCCGCAAGCATCTCGACGAAATCCTCGCCTTCCACACCGGTCAGTCCTTCGAAAAAGTATCCCAGGACACCGATCGCGACTATTTCATGACGGCCGAGGAGTGCAAAGCCTACGGTATCATCGACGAAGTTCTCGCTCACCGCTCTACCTCCAAGGGGGAATAACGGACCATGGCTCGATCGACTGACGGCAACGAACAACTCCTCTGCAGCTTCTGCGGCAAGTCCCAGCGGCAGGTAAAAAAACTGATCGCCGGACCTGGCGTTTATATCTGCGATGAATGCATCGACCTCTGCAACGAGATCATCGATGAGGAGCTGACCGCGCCGGTCAGTCTCGACCTGGAGCATCTGCCCAAGCCGACAGACATCTACGAGGCTCTGAACGAGTACGTCGTCGGCCAGGAAGAGGCCAAGCGCACCCTCGCGGTTGCCGTCTACAACCATTACAAGCGCGTGCAGATGGCCTCGCTGGATGACAACGAGGTCGAGCTGCAGAAATCGAATATTCTTTTGCTTGGTCCGACCGGCTGCGGCAAGACGCTGCTGGCCCAGACTCTCGCCCGCTTCCTCAATGTGCCCTTCGCCATAGCCGATGCCACGGCGCTGACCGAGGCCGGTTACGTGGGCGAAGATGTCGAGAACATCCTGCTGAAGCTGATCCAGGCGGCTGATTACGATGTGAAGAAGGCCGAGACCGGCATCATCTACATCGACGAGGTCGACAAGATTGCCCGCCGGGCGGACAATCCCTCGATCACCCGGGACGTATCCGGCGAGGGCGTGCAGCAGGCGCTGTTGAAGATCCTCGAGGGTACGGTGGCCAGCGTTCCGCCCCAGGGTGGCCGCAAGCACCCGCACCAGGAGTTTCTCAATATCGATACCACCAACATCCTCTTTGTCTGCGGGGGCGCTTTCGCCCATCTGGACAAGATCATCGAGCGGCGCGTCGGCCACAAGGGCATGGGCTTTGGCGCGGTGGTCAAGGGCAAGGCCGAGAAGAACGTGGGCAGCATCTTCGCCAAGGTCATGCCGGAGGATCTGCTGGAATACGGGCTGATTCCCGAGTTCATCGGGCGGCTGCCGGTAATCAGCGCCATCCATAACCTTTCCCGCGACGACCTGGTGCGTATTCTGACCACGCCCAAGAACGCTTTGGTCAAGCAGTACGAGAGGTTCTTCAAATTTGATAATATAGAGCTGGTCTTCGGGCCGGATTCCCTGGTCGCCATCGCCGACAAGGCACTGAAGCTGGAAACAGGGGCCCGGGGCCTGCGCTCTATCATCGAGCAGTCCCTGCTAAACGTTATGTTTGAGCTTCCCTCGCGCGGCGACGTGCGAAAGTGTGTGGTCACCAAGGAGACGATCGAACGAGATATCGACCCGACCCTGGTTACGGAAGCGGAAAGAATATTGCCACAACTTGACGAAGAGTCAGCCTAAACCAGACAAGTCCCTACCGCTTCTTCCAACCAGAGAACTTGTAGTTTTTCCCCGCATGGTCGCGCCCATCTTCGTGGGCCGCGAGAAGTCGATCAAGGCGCTGGAACGCGCTTTCGAGGACAAGTCACCGATCATCCTCTCCACCCAGAAGGAGCCCGAGGTGGAGGATCCGACCAGCGACGACATCGTCCGGATCGGCACCATGGCCACCGTGGTGCAGCTCTACCGCTTGCCTGATGGCTCCATCAAGGCGCTGGTCGAGGGACAGCAGCGGGTCAAGATCAACAAATTCACCGCCACTTCGCCACACTTCCAGGTGAACTTTTCCCTGATGGCCGGTGATATCGGCGAACCCAGCGAGCGGGTCAGCGCGCTGGCGCGGGTGGTCATGCGCGAGTTTGTCCGCTACGTGGAATCCAATCCTGCCATGCCGGACGAGATCGGCCAGATTGTCACCGCCGTCGCCGATCCGGACGAGTTGGCCGATGCCGTGTCAGCCCACATGATGATCCCCTTCGAGCAGAAACAGCTGCTGCTGGAGATGGGGGACAGCGAGAAACGGCTCAACGAGGTGCTGGGTATACTGGTGGAGGAGAATGCCGTTCTCGACATGGAGCGTGACCTCAACCAGAAAGTCCAGGACAAGATCGAGGCCACCCAGAGGCAGATCTTTCTGCATGAAAAACTCAAGGTGATCCGCGAAGAGCTGGACCACGCTCCCGAGTCGGAGGATGAGTCGGTCCAGGATTATCTGAAGCTGCTGGCAGAGAAGCAGATGAGCCCGGCGGCGGCCGAGGTGGTGCGCAAGGAGATCGGCAAGCTGAAGTCGGCTTCGCCCTACTCGGCGGAGGTTTCGGTCATCCGCAACTATCTGGACAATGTCTTTGCCCTGCCCTGGGGCGAGCTGGCGGAAAAGAGCGATTACGAGCTGGCCAAAGTCGGGCGTCACCTGGACCGCAGCCATTATGGCCTGAAGAAGGTCAAGGAAAGGGTGCTCGAGTTTCTGGCGGTCGGCAAGCTGCTGGGGAAGGACCAGCCCAACACGACCCTCTGCTTCGTCGGCCCGCCGGGAGTGGGCAAGAGCTCGGTGGCGAAAGCCATCGCTGACGCCCTTGACCGGCCCTTCGTCCGCATCTCCCTGGGCGGCGTTCGCGACGAGGCCGAGATCCGTGGCCACCGGCGCACTTATGTCGGCGCCATGCCCGGCCGGATCATCGATGCCATCACCAAGGCCAAGGTCGACAACGCGGTGGTCCTGCTGGACGAGATCGACAAGATGGATTCCGACTTTCGCGGAAATCCGGCGGCGGCGCTGATGGAGGTGCTCGATCCCTTGCAGAACAAGGAGTTTCGCGACAACTACCTGGAGCTGGACTACGATCTGTCAAAAATTTTATTCCTGGCGACCGCCAATTATGACGACGGCATCCCGGCGACGCTTTACGATCGGCTGGAAACGATCCAGCTCTCCGGCTACACCTTCGAGGAGAAGGAGCAGATCGCCAAACGGCACCTGCTGCCGAAGATCGCGAAGGAAACGGGGCTGAAGAAGGGCGAGCTCGTCTTCTCGCCGGCGGCTCTAAAGGCAGTCATCCGTTTTTACACGCGCGAGTCCGGAGTGCGGGACCTGGAACGCGCCCTGAGAAAGATCTACCGCAAGGTGGCGCGGGCTTACCTGGAAAAGGGCATGAAGCTGCCGTTGCGGGTTTCAGCTACCAGCCTCGAGGGATATCTCGGCCCGGCGCCCTTCAGTGAGGAGCGGCTGGAGCGGCGGGCGCTCTGCGGCGCCAGTCTCGGCCTGGCCTATACATCCGACGGCGGCGATGTGCTCACCATCGAGACTTCAATATCCACGGGCAAGGGCGACCTGATTCTGACCGGTCAGCTCGGCGAGGTCATGCAGGAATCGGCCTCGACCGCTTATGGCTATCTGCTCTCGAAGATCGAGACCGACAAGAGATTTCGCGAGCTGTTCAGGAAGAACGCCCCCGCCTTCGACCATGAGGGCAACTGGGGCATGGCCAACAAGGATCTGCGGCTGCACGTGCCCGAGGGCGGCATTCCCAAGGACGGCCCCTCGGCGGGCGTGGCGCTGGCGGCCTCGATGCTCTCGGCTCTGTCCGGACGGGCTACGCGTCCGGCGATCGCCTCCACGGGCGAGATCACCCTGCGAGGCAAGGTGCTGAGGATCGGCGGCCTGCGGGAAAAGTGCCTGGCGGCGGAGAGGCTGGGCGTAAAGACTGTGATCCTTCCCAAGTCCAATCAGCCGGACATCAAGGAACTTCCCCCGAAGATTCGCAAGGCTCTAAAGTTCGTCTACGTGGATGATTTCAGCCAGGTCATCAAACACCTGTTCGTCTGACGGATAGACCACGCGATAGATAAATCTGCTGAAAAGCATGGGGCTACTACTGCCGCCCGATCCTGCTGGAAGCCTGATTGATAAACTGGCCGCCCCGGCCTGGACGCTGTTGTTTTTCCCGGTATTCGTTCTGGTTTGCGTTCTGGTTGAAAAGGCCTTCGCTTTCTGGCGCCGGGAATTCATGAAGCAGTTTTTCCCTCAGGTCCGGGTCTGATTGGCCGTTCGCCGCCCGTTCTTGTGATAGAATCACAGCGCGGCGCCGTTCGCGGGCTCGTTTAGGCGGGTCTGCGGCGGGGCGGCATTTAATCAAATGAACCAGGATATCCGCGAACAACTAAAGTCGAATACCCGCTACTCGCCGGCCGACATCGAGTCCAAGTGGATGGACAGCTGGCTGGAAGCGCAGCTTTTCACCCCCGAAGAAAGCTCGCGCAAGGATTCCTACAGCGTTGTCCTGCCGCCTCCGAACGTTACCGGCATGCTGCATATGGGCCACGCGCTTAATTCCTCCATCCAGGATCTGCTCGTGCGGCTGGCGCGCATGCGCGGCAAAAACGCCCTCTGGGTCTGCGGTACCGACCACGCCGGCATCGCCACCCAGAACCAGGTCGAGAAGCAGTTGGCCGGCGAGGGGCTGACCCGGCAGGAGATCGGCCGCGAAGAGTTCGAGCAGCGCGTCTGGAAATGGCGCGATCAGTACGGTTCCACCATCATCAACCAGCTCAAGCGCATGGGCTGCGCCCTTGATTACGAGGGAGAACGCTTCACCCTCGATGAAGGTTATGTCAAGGCGGTTTACCGTGTCTTCACTTCTCTCTATCAAAAAGGCTTCATCTATCGCGACGAGTACATGGTCAACTGGTGTACCCGTTGCCACACGGCGCTGTCCGATCTCGAGGTAGAGCACGAGGATCGGGACGACAAGCTGTACTACCTGCGCTATCCAATTGCCGGCGAGGACGAGTACCTGGTGATCGCCACGGCGCGGCCGGAGACGATGCTGGGCGACACCGCCGTAGCGGTCAATCCCGGCGACGAGCGCTACGCCGGCTTTATTGGCAAGCGGATTGAGCTGCCGCTCACGGACCGGGAGATCCCGATCATCGGCGACGATTATGTGGATGTCAGCTTCGGGACCGGGGCGCTGAAAGTGACGCCCGCCCACGATCCCAACGACTTCGAACTGGGCAAAAAGCACGAGCTCGATGAGATCAATGTTTTCAGTTCTGACGGTCGCATCAACCAGGCGGGAGGCGAGTTTGCCGGGCTGACGCTGGAGGAGGCGCGCGCCCAGATCATGCATCGCCTGGAAAGCGACGGCCTGGTTGAGAAAGTTGAACCATACACTCACTCGGTAGGCGTCTGCTATCGCTGCGGCACGGCAATCGAGCCGTATATTTCGTTGCAGTGGTTCATGAGGATGGACGAGCTTGCCCGTCCGGCCATTAAGGTGGTCGAGGAGGGCAAGGTCAGGTTCTATCCGGAGCGCTGGAGTGGGGTCTACCTGGACTGGATGCGTTCCATCCGTCCCTGGTGCATATCCCGCCAGCTTTGGTGGGGGCATCGCCTGCCGGTCTGGTATTGTGAGGACTGCGAGGAGATCATGGTTGGCGAAGAGCCTCCTGCCACCTGTCCCCAGTGCGGCTCCTCGGAGCTCAGGCAGGAGGAGGACGTTCTGGACACCTGGTTCAGTTCGGCCCTCTGGCCGTTTGCTACTCTCGGCTGGCCCGAGACGACCGATCGTCTGGAGAAGTTTTATCCCACCGACGCGCTGGTTACCGCGCGTGACATCATCTTCCTCTGGGTGGCGCGGATGATCATGATGGGCCTGGAGTTCCCCGGGGATATCCCCTATAGCAACGTCATCATCAACCCCACCATCATGGCCAAGGACGGCCGCCGCATGAGCAAGTCGCTGGGAACCGGCATCGACCCGCTGGAGCTGATCGAAACCTACGGCGCCGACCCGACGCGGTTCGGCCTGCTCAACATGGCCAGCGCCCAGGACGTGCGTTTCGCCGACGAGCGCATCGAGATGAGCCGCAACTTCTGCAACAAGATTTTCAACGCGGCGCGGTTTGTGCTGCTGGGTGTGGCCGAGGTTGAGCCGGCAGTGTCGACGGCGACCCTGGCCGACCGCTGGATCGAGAGCCGCCTGCAGGCGACTGTGGCCGAAGTCAACCAGCTGCTGGACAGCTATGAATTCTCGGAAGCCACGCGCCTGCTCTACCGTTTCGTCTGGAACGAGTTTTGCGACTGGTATGTGGAGATCGCCAAGATGCGCCTTTACGGAGATGATGAAGGCGAAAAACGGGAGGTTTCCGCCCACCTGCTGCACCTGCTGGATGCCATTCTCCGGCTGCTGCACCCGTTCATGCCCTTCCTCACCGAGGAGCTGGCGGCCCTGACGCCCGGGCGGGAGGGCTACCTGATTCAGGCGGAATACCCCCGCGCTGACGAATCAGCGCGGGATCTACAGGCTGAAAAGGACATGGAAGAGCTGATGGAGACGATCACGGCGATCAGAACCCTGCGTAACGAACTGGGAGTGTCGCCGAAGAAAGAGGCTCACGCGGTACTGGTCTCCGCGGACGAGAAAGTCAGGAATGTGGTGCAATTCAACGCATCTCTGATAGAATCGCTTTCGAAGACAGTGCTGGTGGAGTGCGTGGCCGAGGAGAGCCAGGCCAGCGCTGCCGGCGAGCAGTCCGCTGTGGCGCTGATTCCCGGCGGCAAGCTGCTCGTGCCGCTGGCGGAACTTATCGATCTAGAAGCCGAAAAAGCGCGGCTGTCGGCCTCCATATCCAGGAAAAAGCAGGAACTTTCGCGAGCAGAGGGAAAACTTGCCAACGAAAGCTTTGTCACCAAGGCTCCAGCGGAACTTGTAGAAAATGAGCGCGCAAAGCTGGAACAGCACGGCCGCGAGCTGGCCGAGCTGGAACAGGAATTCAACCGCTATTTTGGTGAATAAGGGTGGGATCCAAAGTTAAAAAAGACAAAATCAAGGCATCAGCGCCGGCCAAAGCCAGGGCTGCCGGTAAATCTGGCGCGAAAAGTGTAGCCAGATCGAAAGCGGCTTCTGAAAAAGGCAGAACCAAGGTGGCCGCGAAGCAAAAAACCAAGGCGAAGCCAAAAGCTGTTGCGAAATTGAAAGCAGTTGCGAAGAATAAGGCTGTCGCGAAGCCTAAAACCGCCACCAGGTCCGCGGCCAAGGCTAGTCCCAAAGCTGCCGCGAAGGCAAAAAAGCCAGCGGTTAAAAAAGCCCCAGCAAAGGCAAAGCCCTCGATCAAAGCGCCGGTCGGGAAAAAAATAACCGCCAAAGCCAAGTCGCCGGCCAAGGCCGCAAAGAGTGTTGCCAAAGCCAAGTCGCCGGCCAAGGCCGCAAAAGGGGCGGTAAAGGGAAAGGCTTCGGTGAAAACGCTGGTTGCAGCCAAACCTAAGGCGCCAGCCAGGCCGGCAAAAGCACCGAAGGCGAAAGCAACTGCTAAACCGAAAGCCCAAGCCAGACCGACGACGAAGACCCCGGTAAAGTCCTCGGTGAAGACGCTGGCGAAGGCTCCGGTGAAGACGCTGGCGAAGAAGGCTGTGGTAAAAGCTGCGGCGAAGGCTCCAGTGAAGACCAAAGAAAAAGCAGCGCCGGCCAAACCGCTGTCGTCGAAACCAAAACCTGCTCCCAAAGCTCCGCCGGTACCACATTTCGAAATCCAGAAATATTTGGAGGATCTCGGTCGGCTGGGGATGAAGTTGGGGCTGGCACGTATCACCAAGCTGCTGGTGGCGCTGGGTAATCCCCAGAAAAAGATCAAGACCATCCATGTAGTGGGCACTAACGGCAAATCTTCCACGGCCCGCATGCTTTCGGCGATACTGGCTTCCCAGGGGCTCAAGGCGGGAGCATACCTTTCACCGCACCTGGTCTCCTTCACGGAACGATTTCAAATAAACAGCAAGGATATTCCCGAGCCGCGTTTTGACAAACTGATTTTCGATGTTCGAAAAAAGGCGGAAGAGGTCAACAAACGTTCGCGCAGCAGCGGTCCGCTCACTCAGTTTGAGATCCTGACCGCCGCCGCGTTTCTCTACTTTCGGCAGCAGAAGGTGGATGTCGCCGTGATCGAAGCGGGCCTCGGTGGCCGTTACGACGCCACCAACGTCATTGATTCCAAGGTCCAGGTGCTGACCAACGTGGAGCTGGAGCATACCGATCTGCTGGGCAAGACCATTCCCTCCATTCTCAAGGAAAAAGTAGCGGTCATCCCCGAGAAGGGCAATGTCGTGCTGGGCTCCATGTCTGAGGAGGCGCTGCGGGAAGCGCTGAAGATCTGCAAGGCAAAGAAGGCGAAAGTCCGCATCTACGGTGATGACTTCACGCTGCTCAGGGGCGGTGGCGACAAGTTCGACGTCCTCACCGAAAAAAACACCTATGAAGATCTGCAGCTAACACTTTTTGGGCAGTACCAGCGAACCAACTGCACCGTGGCCATTCAGGCGGCGGAGCTTTTTCTGCGCAAGGAGCTGGACGAAAAGAAACTGAAGCGGGGGCTGCCGCGCATCACCATTCCAGCCCGGCTGGAGATCATCTCCGAAAAGCCGCTGGTCATACTGGACGGAGCGCATAACCCCAGCGGCATCGCTGAGCTGATCGACTCGCTGCAAGTGCTGGTGGACGGAAAGCGTATCATCGGCGTCGTCTCGATTCTCAAGGACAAGGACGCGGCGGCGATGCTCGGGCGGCTTCTCGAATTTTGTGATATCTTATTCGTCACTGAGAACTCCAATCCACGCTGCAGATCCGCGCAGGAGCTGTCAAAACTCCCCGTCGTGGAGGAGAGTCATGTCCAGACCTTCGTCGCCCGCGAAAACCAGTCGGCTCTGGAAAGCGCCTTCAAGCTGGCTTCGACGCGAGACGTTATCCTGGTAACCGGTTCGCTCTACCTGCTCGCGGATATCAAAAAGCGGATGGCGTGAGCAAGAAATGACGGGTGCTATGAGATTCCTGATTTTACAGGCGGACGCCGCCGAGGGCGCCGCAAGTTTTTTCGATTCGCCATGGTGGAAATTCACCACCATGATGGCCAAGGCATTGCTGGTCGCCATGTGGCTGGCTCTGGCTTTCTGGACTTACAAGGACGCGAAGCGGCGTATCACTGACCCGCTGATGATCGGCGTGGCCGTCGCGACTTCACTGATTTTTCCCTATGTGGGTACCCTGTTTTATGTAATCCTGCGGCCGCCGGAGTATCTCGAGGACGTCCTTGAGCGGGATCTGGAAATCAGGGCTCGTGAGCAGGAGCTGGTAGGCGGCGCCAATCGCTGCCCGGCCTGCCGCACGGCTGTGCGGGACGAGTATCTCGTCTGTCCCAAATGCCGGCGGGAGCTGAAGGTCGCCTGTGCCGCCTGCGCCCGGCCCCTGGACCGATCCTGGAAGGTGTGCCCTTACTGCGCGACGGATGTTGCGAGTCCGAAAAGGTCAGCCAAGCCGGTGGTGGCGGAAGAAGACGAACTCTTCGCCTGAGCAAACAGTGGTTCCTGGTTCTCTGTTAATGGTTCCTGGAATATAAGCCGGGAGCCATTTTAAGAAAAACCGGGAACTTTTTTTGGGAGGAAAATTGGAGCGTACTTTTGTGCTGGTCAAACCGGGCGCCGTTGCCCGTGGCCTGGTCGGCGAGGTTCTGGCGCGTTTCGAGCGCCGGGGTTTCCGTATCAGGGCCATGAAGTTTCTCCAGGTGGACCGGGAGCTGGCATCGGAACATTACGCCGAGCACCGCGAGAAGGATTTTTTCAGTGACCTGGTAAGCTCGATCACCTCCGGTCCCGTGGCGGCTTTTGTACTCGAGGGTCCCGAGGCTATCTCGGTCATCCGCAGGATGATGGGCGTCACCAATCCCCTGGCGGCCGATCCCGGGACAATCCGCGGTGACCATGGGCTGGACATAGAGGCAAATATCGTCCATGGCTCGGATGGCCCTGAAAGCGCCGAACGGGAGATCGCGCTTTATTTCAGCGAAAGCGAAATAGTTTAACCCGGGTGCCGTTGATTCCCATGCTTCACATGTACCGGCAAACCAGGAAACACCGGTAAATACGGCTTCGCTATATCTCTTGATTTATCTTGCCTCCAAGTCACCCCAGCGCAAGGCTCTTCTTGAATCGCTTGGCGTGGACTTCGAGGTAGTTCTCCCCGATTATTCCGAAGAAGATTTGGCCGGGCTTTTGCCCGCCGAGCTGGTGGAACGGCACAGCCGGGGCAAGGCCTATTCGGTCCTATCCCAGGTTGAACCACTTCCCGCCGACAGGCCGATTCTTGGCGTTGATACCATGGTAGTAATACATGGACAAATATCGGGAAAAGCGAAAAATGAAGAAGAGGCCTTCGATTTGATCAGCCGCATGTCGGGCAAGACCCATATGGTCTACTCTGGCCTGACATTGCTCTGGGCCGGCGGCGGCCCGGGGGAGAGACAGGAAGAGAAGTCCCACGCCGTTACTGAAGTGCGTTTTTGCCGGATTCCCGAGAGCGAAGTCGAACTATATATTCAAAGTGGCGAATGGCGCGGTCGTGCCGGCGCCTACGCCATTCAGGGACGGGCCTCGGCGTTCGTTGAAGAGATCCGCGGCGACTACACCAACATAGTGGGGTTGCCGGTGCCGTTGCTGGCAGGCATGCTGCGGCAGAAAGGCTACTGGCCTCCCCCCGGCTGGGCAGCGCGGATTACGAGGCGCGACGGCTCTCCGATATATCCCTAGAAAAAAACATTAGCCAAACGCGGGACCACGTTCACTTACCCGTAAAACCTCAAGGGAACCTTCAGTAATGGAGATAACACTAAACCCATACTTGAAGGTTTGGGTCCAGATTGTTTTGCCCTCCGCCCCGATTGTTATATAATGTCAGGCTCCCATGGGAGCCTGGTTATTGCTGCAAATCAAGGGTATCAGGGGGTGCCTGCATATAGCGCCGCGCCGGCTTTCGGCGTTCCGGCGTTAGGGAATGATGCCCCCTCTTTGTTACCATAGGAGACTGACGCGGCCCGGCTGGACCGGGCGCGGATGTATTTCCGAAAGGAGTTCCTCATAAGTTTCCTGAAGTATTTTTCCGGTTTTGGTGGACGCGACATGGCGGTCGACCTGGGCACCGCCAATACCCTTGTATATGTACGGGGCCGCGGTATTGTCCTCAGTGAGCCTTCGGTTGTCGCCATCGACCAGCGGACCGGCGAGGTCCACGCGGTCGGCGCCGAGGCCAAGCGCATGCTGGGCCGGACGCCCGGCACCATCAGCGCCATCCGTCCGCTCAAGGACGGCGTCATCGCCGATTTCGACGTGACCGAGCAGATGCTCCGCCACTTCATCCAGAAAGTCCACCAGAACCGCTGGGCCCATCCGCGCGTAGTCGTCTGCGTGCCCTCGGGCGTCACCGGCGTGGAGAAGCGCGCCGTCGAGGAGGCAACGCTTTCGGCGGGCGCGCGTTTATGCTACCTGATCGAGGAGCCCATGGCCGCGGCCATCGGCGCCGGGTTGCCCGTCAGCGAACCGACCGGCAACATGATCGTCGACATCGGTGGCGGCACCAGCGAGGTCGCCGTGATCTCCCTGGGCGGCATTGTTACCTCCCAGTCGATCCGTGTCGGCGGCGACGAAATGGACGAGGCGATCATGGCCTACGTCAAGAAAGAGTACAAGCTGATGATCGGAAGCCAAACGGCGGAGGAGCTCAAGCTGGAGATCGGCTCGGCTTTTCCCCTGAAGGAAGAAGAACAGGCCGAGATCCGGGGTCGCGACCTCGTCACCGGCCTGCCCAAGACAATTGTTCTGACTTCGGAAGAGATTCGGGATGCTCTGGCCGAGCCGGTCGCGGCGATCATCGACGCACTCAGGACCACGCTCGACAAGACGCCACCGGAACTCGCCAGTGACATTATGGACCGGGGCGTCATGCTGGCCGGCGGCGGCGCGCTGCTGCAGGGCCTGCCCGAGCGGCTGCGGGAGGAGACCGGAATGCCGATCCACCTGGCCGAGTCACCGCTCACCTGCGTGGCGGTCGGTTCCGGGCGCTCACTGGAGGAGTTCGAGGCGCTGCACAAAACCTCCCGCCATGCGAAGTCGAAGAGACGATTCTAAGCTCGAACTGTAAGGTCCCACCTTGGCCCGCAAGACTGTAGTCAAACGTCAAGCGGTGCTGGCAGTTCTGCTGCTGGTATCCATGGCAATGCTTACCTGGTACTTCCGTGAACCCACGGGCGGTGTGCTGCATTCCACCCAGCGCGGCGGTCTCCGGGTCATCTCGCCGGTCGAGTCCGGTATCTCCACGGCTCTCGACCCTTTCCGTAACACCTATCACTGGGTCACCGGACTGGTCTCGGCACAGAGCGAGAACGAACGGCTGCAGGAAGAGTCGGATCGCCTGCGCACCGAGGTTGTCTCCCTGCGCGAGCAGGCCGAAGAGAACAAGCGGTTGCGGGAAATGCTCGGGTTTGTCAACCAGCCCAGCTTTCCCCAGGATTACAAATTCGTGACCTCCCGGGTCATCGGCCGCTCGGCATCCGCCTGGAACACTACCATCACCATCAATCGGGGCACCGACGCCGGTGTTCAGCTGGGCCAGACCGTGGTCAGCGGCCAGGGGCTGGTGGGGCAGATTTCCGCGGTCACCACAAACTCGGCGCAGGTGCTGCTGATCATCGACCAGAACAGCCATGTCGAGGGCAAGCTGCAAAGCGGCACAGCCACCGGCACCGTGCTGGGCAGCATCAACGGTCTCCTGGAAATGGACTTCGTCGACAAGAACCAGAAGGTGCAGAAGAACGACATCGTAGTGACATCCGGCATGGGCAAACTTTTCGTCAAGGGCATCCAGATCGGTGTGGTCGATGAGACCGCCGACCAGGAGATCGAGTACTTCAAGAGTGTTTCCATAACGCCATTCGTGGATTTCGGCCGCCTGGAGGAAGTCAGCGTGCTGATCCCGCCGCCAGGCGCCGACCAGCCGCCGCTGGTGAACGAGAAGGAGCGCTAGCATGCTCCCGCGGTCCTCAAAAAAAAGTTTGAAAGTCCTTTCCCACAACAGCGAAGCAGCCGCTTCCGTCTCGCAGGAAAGCAGCCTCTTCCCGTTGAAGGTCTTCCTGCTGATTGTCTTTTCGGTGGTCATCCAGACCTCCCTCGCGCCCTATCTCACGGTGCTGGGCGCGAAGCCCGATGTGGCCATGGTGATGGTCATCTGTCTGGCGATGATGCGCGGACCGGTCTGGGGCGCCACGGTAGGCTTTGTCACCGGACTGCTTATCGACATCGCTCTCTTTCAGACCATGGGCATCTCTTCATTCCTGTTCACCCTCGCCGGTTATTTCAGCGGGCGTTACGCCGAGGGCGTCGATCCGGCCTCCTGGTTCCCTCCGGTTTTCACCGTGTTTGCCTGCACGATCGTCGTCCAGGTTCTCAACGCCATGACCATGTTCCTGCTCGGCGTCGAGGCCTCGTTGGGCTTCATCCTTCTCAGGATTGTCCTGCCGACTGCCATACTGAACGGGCTGCTGGCCGCGCCTGTCTTCGTGGTCAGCCGATCATGGCTGGGTGGTGAGAAGCGACATGGTCTCTTTTCTGAACAGTAAACCCCGCAGGAAAAACGACCGGCAGCCGCCTTCCATCGCCCTCAGGGTGGGGATCATCGGCGGTATGGCCGTGCTGCTGTTCGCCGTCTTGATCTTCCGTATCTGGTTCCTGCAGATACTTTCCGGCGACCAGTACGTAGTCATGGCCGAGGACAACCGGACCCGCTTCATTCTCGAGGAAGCCCCCCGGGGAATCATCTACGACCGCAACAAGGTGCCACTGGTGGAGAACCGCGCCGGCCTGGCCGTGACCGTCTTTCCGCCGGCGTTAAAGAACCCGGAGCAGGAGCTGGCCGAACTGAGCCAGATCATCGGCGTCCCCGTCGAGGAGATCAACCGGCTGCTGGAACTGCACAAGGAGGACACCTACCGTTCGGTGGTGATCAAGAAGGACATCACGCCGGAGATGAAGAGTTTCCTCATCGAGCGCATACCGCTGTATTTCCCCGGCGTCGACATCAAGAAATTCCCGCTGCGCGACTACCCTAACGGCACCGAGGCGGCGCACGTGCTCGGGCACGTGGGCCAGATCGACGAGCAGGAGCTGGCCGAACCGCGTTATGAAGGCTACAAGGCGGGAGACGAGATCGGCAAGGGCGGCGTTGAGTTCCAGTTTGACAAGTACCTGAAGGGTATCGACGGCGGACGCGAGGTCGAGGTGGACGCGGAGGGGCGGCCCAAGAGCGATGTCAGCTCGATCAAGCCTCAGTCTGGCAACAACGTCGTGTTGACCATCGACTCGAACACACAGAAGGCGACCGAGGAAGCCCTGGGCTGGGGCATCGACCTTGCTCATCAGAAAAAATATCCGGCCAACGCCGCTGCCGCCGTGGTAATGAATCCCCAGACCGGGGAGGTGCTGGCCATGGCGAGCGTCCCCACCTACGACCCCAAGGTCTGGGTCGGCGGGATGAACGCTGCCGCTTACCAGCAGCTGACACAGGAGGGCGCCAACGACCCGCTGCTCAACCGGGCGATCACCGGCCAATACCCGCCGGGCTCGACCTTCAAGGTCGTGACGGCCATCGCCGGCCTGCAGGACGGCATCATCAGCCAGCTGACTGACTTTATCTGCACCGGCGTCTGGGACGTGCTGTCGCAGCCGTTCAAGTGCTGGGGTACGCACGGGGACGTCGACCTGAAGAAAGCCATCGTCATGTCCTGCGACACCTATTTTTATAATGTGGGATATCGCTTCTACAAGGCTAACAGCCTGGGAATGCAGAACTGGGCCCGGCAACTGGGCCTGGGGAAGGAGACCGGTATAGACCTGCCGGGAGAGGCGGTCGGCCGCATTCCCGACCCGGAATGGAAGGCGCGGGTGGGGGAGACCGAGGTCGACAAGATGTGGATGCCGGGCAACAACATCAATTTTTCCATCGGTCAGGGCGACATCCTGACGACGCCGCTGCAGATGGCGTCGGTCTATTCGACGATCGCCAACGGCGGCAGGCAGGTCAAGCCTCACGTCGGCCTGCGGGTCGAGGACCAGGTCACGGGCAAGGCCTCCGCCAGCCTGCAGCCTGAGGATGCCATGCAGCTGCCGATCAGCAGCGACAATCTGCGGGCGATACAGGAGGGGCTGGCCGGTGCTACCGCTCCAGGTACGACGGTTGGTGACACCTGGGTTGGCTTTAACACCCCTGTCTCCGGCAAGACGGGTACGGCCCAGGTTTCGGGTAAGGCCGACTATGCATGGTATGTGGCCTACGCGCCGTCCACAAATCCCCAATATGTTGTCGTGGTCCTGATCGAGCAGGGCGGCGGCGGCGGTTCCGTGGCCGCGCCAACCGCCCGCCGGGTGCTCGAGGCTATCTTCCCGCAGCCGCCGGCGACGCCGGGAACGGGCGGGTAATCGCCGATGGAGCTCCGCACACATTTAAGACATTTCGATTACGCCCTGCTGGCCGCGGTGGCCGGCCTGGTGGCTTACGGTTCGCTGATCATCTACAGCGCCACCCATTCCGACCCCAACCTGTCAAGCCCCTACTATTACGTCAAGATACAGCTGGTGGCCGCCCTGCTCGGCATCATCTTCATGGCGGTTGTGGCCTTTATCGATTTCCGCATTCTGAGGAATTTCCGGCAGCACATATATTTTGCCATCATAGGAATGATCCTGCTGCTCTTTATCGTCGGCGCCGAGGCCAAGGGATCGACGCGCTGGATTCCCCTGGGATTTTTCAATCTGCAGCCATCGGAGGTGGCGAAGATCGGCATGATCGTGGTGCTGGCGGCATTCCTCTCGGAGCGGCCCCGTGGCGAGCTGGAGACGCGGACCACTCTGTCGGCGCTGGGCATCGCCGCGATACCCGTCTTCCTGGTTTTCATCCAGCCGGATTTCGGTACGGCACTGGTCCTGGCTTCCCTGACGGTGGCGCTGCTCTTTCTCTATGGAATCCGCTGGCTGCATTTCGGCATCATGTTCGCGGCGGTAAGCGGCGCGCTCCTGATGATGCTGAAGGTGCTGCCGGTTATCGGTATCCAGATACTGAAGCCCTATCAGATCGACCGCCTGCTGGTCTTCCTGCATCCGGAACACGACCCCGGCGGTTCCGGCTACCATCTGCTGCAGTCGAAGATCGCCATCGGCTCGGGGATGATGGCCGGCAAAGGCCTTTACCAGGGCACGCAGACCCAGCTCAATTTCCTGCCGGAGCACCACACCGATTTTGTTTTTTCGGTTTTAGGCGAGGAGCTGGGATTTATCGGCATCGCCGTGCTGCTGGCGCTATACGTGCTGGTCATCTGGCGGGGCCTGCGGATAGCCATCATTTCCGAAAGCATATTCGGCAGCCTGATCGCCGGTGGTGTCGTCAGTATGCTGCTCTTTCAGGTTTTTGTTAACATTGGCATGACCATCGGCATCATGCCGATCACAGGAATCCCGTTGCCCTTTGTCAGTTATGGCGGGAGCTCCATGGTGGTAAATTTACTGGCCATCGGCCTGCTGGAAAGCATCCATGTGCGCAGCAGGCTGGCTGGCGACAGGAGGTACAGGCGTGCCCAGACTACCGCTTAGCCCGAGAAAGGTATATTCCGCGGTTCGCGAGGTGCAGAAGGAGAGCGAAGGGCCGGCCAGGCTACTGGTAACCGGTTCCGACCGGACGGCCGTGACTGCCGTTTATGAGGCGCTGATCCAGGGTGCCGCGTCCGCCCAGGCGACCTGCCTGATAGACGCCTCGGCAGGCGGTGAGAGTGAGCCGCTGCCGCCTTTGTCCCAGATGAGCTCCGGCGATCTGGTCATATTGGCAGTCTCTCCGGCGGTGATGGATTCCCCGGTTTTTGGCAGCCGCCTGGTGGAGTCCGAACAAGCCGGGTCGCCGGTGGTTGTCGTCCTCACTGAGGCTCCTGGTATAGAAATTTCTTTTCCCGGGGTCGGGCCCAGCCGCGTGCTCGGCATGGCTCCCGGGGGTATTGTGCCCGCTGATGTGCTGGCCGAGGCGGTGGCTGACGCCGCCGGCGACGCCATCGTGGCGCTGGCCGCCAAATTGCCTGCCTTGCGGGATGAAGCCTGCCGCCAGATCATCAGCAGGACGGCGCGGCAGAATGCCGTCGTCGGTTGTCTGTTTATCATTCCCGGCGCCGACCTGCCGGTCATGACCATCAATGAAGCGCGGATGGTGTTGCGCATAGCCGCCGCCCATGGAGAGTCCGTGGGCACTGAAAGGGCGCTGGAGATTCTCGGAGTTATCGGCAGCGGTTTCGGTCTGCGGGCCGTCGCCCGGCAGGCGCTGGATTTCTTGCCCGGCCCCGGCTGGGTGGTCAAGGGCGGAGTGGCCTGGAGCGGTACGCGGGCTCTCGGCGAAGCGGCCAAAGCCTATTTTGACGGTTCCACTCGCCTGACTCCATCGCGGCTGACGCCGCTGGTCGACAAACTGAAGAAGCTCAGGGGATAGCGGCCGCCGCGGTCCTCCCGGGTTCGAATCCTGGTGACGGAGAAAATGGAAAAAAGAATTGAATCCCTCCTCGAGAGGGTAGAGAAGCCTGCACGATATATCGGCGGCGAGGTAGGCAGCGTAGTCAAGCAGGATTATTCCCTGCGGGTCGTCCTCAGCTACCCTGATGTCTACGAGATCGGCACGGCCAACCAGGCTGTGCAGATCATCTACTCGCTGATCAATCTGCATAGCAACGCCTGGGCGGAGCGCGTCTATTGTCCCTGGCCCGACCTGTCGGCGCTGATGCGCGAAGAGTCGGTGCCACTTTTTGCCCTGGAGAGCTGGGAGCCGGTCAGCGGCGCCGACCTCTGGGGATTTACCCTGCAGCACGAGCTTACCTACACTAACATTCTCGAGATGCTGGACCTTGCCGGAGTCCCGCTGCACTGGCAGGACCGCGGCGATGGTGATCCGCTGGTCTTCGCCGGCGGTCCCTGTGCCAGCAATCCCCATCCGGTGGTGGCATTTTTCGATTTTATCCTCGTCGGTGACGGCGAGCAGGCAGTGCCGCAGGTGCTGAAGATCTGTGAGGAAGGCAAGGACTTGCCGCGGCGGCAGCTGCTCACGCAGCTCGCCGATCTCGAGGGGATTTTCGTGCCGGCCTTCCCCCGCCGGGTAAAGCGGGCGGTGGTATCAGAACTAGATTATTCCCTGGCGCCGCTGCGGCCGGTAATACCCTCGATGGGTGCCGTCCACGACCGCGCCACCCTGGAGATAATGCGCGGCTGCACCCGCGGCTGCCGTTTCTGCATGGCGGGTAACTGGTACCGGCCGGTGCGCGAGCGTCCGGCCGGGGAAGTCTGCCGCGCCATCGCCGATCTGGTAGCGGGCACCGGCTACGACGAGGCTTCGCTGAGCTCGCTGTCCACCACCGACTACAGCTGTATTCAGGAGACGCTCACCAGCCTGGCCGAGTCCCTGCCACGGCTCACCGTATCGCTGCCATCGCTGCGCGTGGACCCGGAGGCCATACGCCTGCTGGGTCTGACCTCCTCGAGACGCAGTTCGATCACCCTGGCCCCCGAGGCGGGCAGCCAGCGGCTTCGTGACGCCATCAACAAGCAGGTGAGTGGAGAGGATATCCAGCAGGCGATCAGCGAAGCATTCCGCTGCGGCTGCAACACGGTCAAACTTTACTTCATGATTGGCCTGCCCACCGAGACCGAGGCCGACTTGCAGGGGATCATCGACATCGCCACCGCTGCCCGGCGCATCGGCCGGCAGGAGGGCGAGAATGCCGGACGGGTGCAGATCAACGTCAGCATCGCCAGCTTTGTCCCCAAGGCGCACACGCCATTCCAGTGGGGCGGCATGAACGGTCGCGAGGAGCTGGCCGCCAAGCACGAATTCCTGCGGCGGAACATGCCGCGCAAGCAGATCAAGCTGAGCCTGCACGAGCTCGAGCCTAGCCTGGTGGAAGGCGCCATCGCCCGTGGCCGCGATGAGACCGCCGTCGCCATCGAGGCGGCCTGGCGCGCCGGCTCAGGCTTCGACGCCTGGACCGAGAAGTTCAGCATCACGGCCTGGGAGACCGGCTTCGCCGCCATCGGCAGCAGCATCGAGCAGGAGGCGATCCGCACTTTCCCGGTGGACGCCGAGTTGCCCTGGGACGATATCGACTCCCGGGTCAGCAAGGAATTCCTGCTGGAGGAGAAGGAAAGAGCTGACCGGGGCGAGGTAACTCTGGACTGCCGCCAGGGTCCCTGTGAGAACTGCGGCGTCTGCGAAGGAGATATCGAAATGAGGATCGCCAAACCATGAGCTCGGACAGACAGATTTATTGCGCCGCCGGGGTGTCCGGATCATGAATTTCAATTACCAGATGCGCTTTTCCAAGACCGGAAGGGCCCGGTTCATCTCCCACCTAGACACGCTGAGCTGCCTGATGCGGGCCATCCGCCGCTCCGGTTTCGAGCTGTCCTTTTCCCAGGGAATGCGGCCAAAGCCCATCCTCAGCCTGGCAATGCCCCTTGGGGTCGGCGTTGAGGGCGAGGACGAGATCTGTGATTTTTCCCTGCAGCAGCGGGCTCCACTTACCGATCTGGCCAAAAAAATCAGCCGCGAGCTCCCCCAGGGAATGGCGCTCAAATCGGTGGGTCCCTGTTTTGACCGCTCCAAATCGGCTTCGCGGGTGGAATTCTGCGGCTATCGCATCGAGCTCGCGGAAATTGCGGCCGATTTCGCGCCCGCCCTGGCCAAATATAATTCAGCTACTGAGCTGGTGCTGCTCAGGCGGCGGCCCAAGGGCGACAAGGAAGTCGACATCAAAAAATATGTCGACGAAGTGCACCTGATCGAGGAAGGCGGCGGCATCGCCTTCGATATGAAGGTCACCCCGGAGGGAACCGCGCGCCCCGACGAGATCATCGAGGCGCTGGCCGGTTTCGCCGGGAAAGAAATAAAACCGGCCCGGATCGTCCGCACCGAAATCAGGCTCAAGGAAGAGGAACAGCCGAAGCCGCCGCGTCCGGGCAGGCCGCCATATCGCGGCCGCCGGCGTTGACTTCGATGATTATTTCGCTTATTTCTGGTATATCCCGGACTGAATATATATAATCTCCCCTGCGGGGGCGATTGAGAACGATTTTCCCCCAAAAGTTTTTCGCCCACATTTGTTTTCCCGAGCGAACTGTCGTCTGGAAAGAGCTATCAGCCTGAACGAATCGCCATCCGGGAGACTTTCACCCTGAGTGGAGCGAAGGAAACAGGCGGATTTACGAATTCCTTAATGTTTCCCGTGGGCGATTTTGCGGAAGATTACCTGTAAAGTTTTGGCCGAAGGCGTGAACAAGGGTTTCGCGGCAGCGGGACCTGAAATCGCCGGGCCGCATAATTTACGAAAGGCAGATGAAGTTTCATGGCTAGTCGCTCCAAGCAGATTCTGGTGAGCGCTGAGCCGAACGAGCTTAAGGTAGCGGTTCTTGAGCAGGGACGGCTTTGCGAGATCTATGTTGAACGGAAGGGCCGCCGGCCGCTGGCCGGCAACATCTACAAGGGCAAGGTCGAGAACGTGCTCCCCGGCATGGAAGCGGCCTTCGTCGACATCGGGCTGGAGAAGAACGGCTTCCTCTACGTTGAGGAAGTCATGGTCCACGAAGATCCTGACAAGCGCCCCAAGAAGATAACCCAGATGCTCCGCTCGGGGCAGGAGATACTCGTCCAGATCGTCAAGGACCCCATGGGCACCAAGGGCGCCCGGCTGACCACCTCGCTTTCCATCCCCGGGCGTTTCATGGTTTACGTTCCCGGCGGCGACGGCGCCGGCGTCTCCCGCCGACTGCCCGACGAAGAGCGTCAGCGCCTCAGGCAATTATGCAAGGAACTGAAGATCAAGGGTGCCGGCCTGATCGTGCGCACCGCCGCCGAAGGGGTCACAAAAAAGGAACTGCTCAACGACGTCAAGTTCCTCGAAAAGATGTGGCAGACCGTCCAGGGGCGCGACAAGGGCTCCAAGGCGCCGGCGCTGCTTTACTCCGAGGCTGAGGTCTCCCTCAAGGTTATTCGCGATATTTTCAACGATACTTTTGAGCGCATCCTGGTTGATTCCCAGAAGGAATATGACAAGATCCGCTCATTTATCAAAAAGACCTCGCCCAAGCTGGCGGAGCGTGTCGAGATGTACCAGGGCAGCAAGCCGCTGATGGAGACCTACGGCGTCGACGCGGAGATCAAGCAGGCGCTGCTCAGGCGCGTGGACCTGCCCAGCGGCGGTTATCTGATCATCGAGTTTACCGAGGCGTTGACCATCATCGACGTGAACACCGGGCGTTACGTGGGCCGCACCAGGCTCGAGGACACCATCGTCAAGACCAACATCGAGGCCTGTAAGGAGGTCGTGCGCCAGCTGAGGCTGCGCGACATCGGCGGCATCATCATTATCGACTTCATCGACATGGCCCGGCCGCGCAACCGCCAGCAGGTGCTGGACACGCTGGGCAAGGAACTGGAGACCGACCGTACCAAGACCTACATCGTCGAACTATCGCCGCTGGGGCTGGTCGAGATGACCCGGCAGAACGTCACTGACGGCCTGCGCGGCATACTGACCAAGACCTGCCCCACCTGCAACGGTGAGGGCGTCATCCTCAGCGAGGAGTCCATGGCCTTCGACATTGAACGGCGGCTCAGGCGCCTGGCCGAGACATCTTCCAACGAGGCATTTCTGGTGGAGGTGCACCCCAAGGTGGCGGCCATGCTGATCGGCCAGGGTGGCGCCAAGCTCAAGGAGATCGAGGAGGAGACCAAAAAGTACTTCAGCTTCGAGGGGCTGGACACCATCTCCATCGATACCTTCAACGTCTCCGCCGAAGGCAGCCGCGAGGCTATCCAGCGCGCGTCGCTGCCGGTGGCCGAGGGGGATGAGGTGCGTCTGCGCATCGAGGAGCCCCACATGTATAACACCAACGACGGCATCGCCAGGATCGATGGCTACGTCATCAGCATCTCCGGCGCCGGCAAACTGGTGGGCCAGGACAAGAAAGTGCACATCGACAGCGTCAGCCGGACCTGCGCCTATGGCAAAGTGGTCGAGGAGATCGCGTCACAGACCGAGCCGGAAGCAGCCGCCAGCGCCGCTGGCAGCGAGGACGTGGATGTCCCCAAGCGGCAGGACTGGAGAATCGGCCGCGAGGACCGCGATTAAAATGTTTATAATTTATAATCTGGGACACCTTACTGAACTCCCGGGTGCGTGGACTGGAATTTTCATCCACAAAGACATTTCCCTTAAAGATGTTTCCCTCAAATTTATAAGAATCGTTACCTCCCCGCTTGACTATCAACCACTTTCGAAATATAAGCTACAAGCATGCCAAGAATCGCGCGGGTAGTTGCGCCCGGAGTTCCTCATCATGTCACGCAACGTGGAAATCGCAGGCAGCGGACGTTCTTTACGAAGGAAGACTATCGGGCATATATCGAGTTGATGGCGAAGTGGTGCCGGCACTGCGCCGTAGACGTCTGGGCATATTGCCTTATGCCAAACCACGTGCATCTCATCGTCGTGCCCAAGACCAGTGATGGTTTAAAACGCGCCATCGGTGAAGCTCACCGGCTCTACACCCTAAGGATCAACCAGCGGCAGGGTTGGCGCGGCCATCTTTGGCAAGGGAGGTTCTATTCATATCCCATGGATGATGTTCATCTACTGACCGCTGCCCGCTATATTGAGCAAAATCCTGTAAAAGCGGGGCTCGCAACGCTTCCGGAGGATTACCCATGGAGCAGCGCATTCGCTCACCTTACAGGAGAAGATGACCATTTGGTGAAAGTAGAGCCGCTACTTAAATACACGGGCGGCCGGGAGGGTTGGCGTGCTTTTCTCGCAGAAGAAGGCGACGAGCAGGGCCACGAGATTTTAAGAAAGCATGAGACGACCGGCAGGCCTGTGGGAAGCGATACATTTATCGATGAGCTCGAGCAGTCAACTGGCAGAATGCTGAGGTTGAAGAAACCTGGGCCAGAGCACGGTGTGCCGACCAAGGACTAGTAGGAGGATCAGGCTGTCCACGCAACCGGGAGTTCAGTAAGGTGTCCCAGAATGAAACCCAGAATGAAACCTAAGGTGTCCCAGAATGAAACCCATTTCGTATCCGCGCTGTGCTTTAAGCTCGTAGCAAGCGCCAGCGTCTCTCCAGCCGCTAACCATAATCAAATCCCAAAGGTGGCTTTTACTTCCCCGCGTTGTTATAATCCCAAAGGCTTAAATTCCGGCTAATCATCAGTAATCTGAGGAAGATATATGTATGCGGTTATCGAACTTTGCGGAAAACAATACAAGGTGGCGCAGGGCGACGAGTTCCTCGTCGACCGGCTCGACCTCGACGAGGGCAAGACCCTTTCAATCACGCCAATACTATTGGGCGGCGAGACGCGCGCCATCACCGCGGACGAGCTCAAGGGCTCCAAGGTCAAGGCCAAGGTGGAGGAGCATCTGCTGGGCGACAAGATCCGCGTCTTCAAGTACAAGCCGAAGAGTGGCTACCGCCGGACCAAGGGCCATCGCAGCCGTCTCTCGAAGGTATCGATTCAGACCATAACCGGGCCAGGCGGCAAGAAGATCGAAGAGAAGCCGGAGGCCAAGGTTGAATCGAAGCCGGCAGCCAAGGCGGATAAAGCCGAGGCCAAGGCACCGAAGACCGAAGCAAAAACGGCGAAAGCCGAAACCAAGGCGCCGAAGGCTGAGACCAAGGCCGCCAAGCCGGAGACGAAATCAGCAAAAGCTGACACGAAGAGCGCCAAACCAGCGAAGTCAGCAAAAAAAGACACAAAGCCGGAGAAGGAATAAATGGCTCATAAAAAGGGTGCAGGCACAAGCAGGAACGGTCGCGACTCAGCGGCGCAGCGGCTGGGATGCAAGAATTTTGGCGGCCAGGTCGTGACGGCCGGCTCGATCATCGTGCGCCAGCGCGGCACGCGGTTCCGTCCGGGACCCGGCGCCGGCATCGGCGGTGACGATACGATTTTCGCCAAGCTAACCGGGCGAGTGGTGTTTACCCAGGGGGCTTCGCGGATGATCAGCGTGGTTCCGGTTGAGGAAGGCTCCTGATATTTCTTCTCTTTGGGGATAGAATGAATTTTAGGCCGCCGTTTGGGCGGCTTTTTTATTGCTCAGGATGAAAGCCGTTAACCATGTTTTATGATCGCGCGAAAATTGAGATCAAGGCTGGACGGGGCGGGAACGGCTGCGTCAGTTTCCGGCGTGAGAAGTACGTGCCCAAGGGCGGGCCTGACGGCGGCGATGGCGGCGATGGCGGCGATGTCATCATCGAAGCTTCCCTGCGTTTGCGCGATCTGATGTATTTTCAGCGGCAGCGGCATTTTCGCGCCGGCAATGGCGGGCATGGTCAGGGCGCCAACAAGCAGGGGCGGCGGGGCGATGATCAAGTGGTCCAGGTTCCGCTGGGCACCCAGATCATCGACGATAACGGCGAGCTGCTGGCCGACCTGACCGCCGACGGACAGCGCTTTTTCGTCGCCCACGGCGGCGGCGGCGGCCGTGGCAACGCGCGCTTTGCGACTTCTACCCGCCGCGCCCCACGTTTTTCGGAGCTGGGGCTGGCCGGCGAAGAGCTGACTGTTTCCCTGGAGCTCAAGCTGCTGGCCGACGCCGGTCTGCTGGGCTTCCCCAACGCCGGCAAATCTTCCCTGCTCAGGGTGATTTCCCACGCTAAACCGAAAGTAGCCGATTATCCCTTCACAACTGTCGCGCCCATGCTGGGCACGGTGGAGGAGCCGGACCAGCGGAACCAGTTCACGGTGGCCGACATCCCCGGGCTGCTGGAGGGCGCCAGCTCCGGCGTTGGTCTCGGCGACGAGTTCCTGGTGCACCTGGAGCGCACGCGGCTGCTGATCCATCTGGTCGATGCGACCGGTTACTACGGCAAGGATCCGCTCGACAATTTCGCGATCATCAACCGGGAGCTTGCCGGTTTCAGTCCCGAGATCGCCGCCAAGTGGCAGCTGGTGGTCGTGAACAAGGTTGACCTGGTGGGCGAGGAAGAAGCGGCCAGACTCGTAGATCTGCTTTCGGCTGAGATCATCTCCCGCTGCCGCACCCACGACCCGGCTTTCGCCTGGCTGCTGGAAGACGCCGAAGGCGATCCTGATGAAGTTGACGGCTCCCGGGCGGTCATCAGGATTTCAGCCGCCACCGGAGCAGGCACCAAGAATCTCACCCGCCGCGTCTACGGGTTGCTCAAGCGGGCCTGGCTGCGGGAGCCGGCGGTGATAACCGCCGAGCCCGAAGGTCATATGACCTATCGGCCCGGAGCCGATGACCACTGGGAAGTGGTGCAGCAGGAGGGCCGCTACCGCGTCGCTGGCCAGCTGGTCGAGCGGCTGGTCGCCCGCACGGATTTCGAGAACGAAGAGGCGGTCGCTTTTCTGCAGGAACGCCTGGAGCACCTCGGCGTCAGCGACGCGCTGCGCCAGGCCGGCGCCTCGCCGGGAGAGGATGTGGTGATCGGGGAGATGGAGTTCGAGTTGTGGTGAAAAAAGCTAATTTATTGCCTGGAATAGTCGCTCGGAGTGGCACTTATTTTGGGAGTGTACGCAATTGGAAAAAAATTGTACGATAGATAGATAGTGCCTGATAATTTCGCCGACAAACTCGCCGCCACCATAATCGCCAGGCAGTCCCAGGTCTGCGTAGGCCTGGACCCGCGACTTGACCGCATGCCGCCATCGCTCGTCGAACGCTACCGAGAAGCCCCCCGCAAAGGCTGCGGTTGCGGCCGTCATGAGATCGGCGCCTGTTTCGAGGAGTTCGGCGTCGCCATCATCGACGCCGTGGCGCCGCATGCGGTGGCCATCAAGCTCCAGCTCGCCTGCTTCGAGCAGTACGGACCTCCGGGGATCAAAGCCTTCAAGCATCTCTGTAAACGTGCAGCCAAGGCTGGTCTGATAGTCATCGCCGACGCCAAGCGCGGTGACATCGGCATCTCCGCCGCCGCCTACTCGGCCGCCTTTATCGGCCGCCCGCAAGGCTTTGATGGCGAAATAGACGGTTTCAACGCCGACGCCCTGACCGTGAATCCGCTGTTCGGCAGCGACGGCATGCAGCCGTTCATCGACGATTGTCAGAAATACGGCGCCGGCATCTTCGTACTGGTCAAGACTTCCAACCCGGGTTCGGCCGCTTTGCAGGACCTTATTGTTATGGCGGGACCGGATAGCGGCGGTGAAACAGCCGGAGCGAGCGGCGCATTTGGGGGAAACCCCAGCAAATACTACGAAAAAGTCGCCTCCCTCGCGGATAAATGGGGCGCGGGCCTGATTGGCGAGTCGGGCTATAGTAGCGTCGGAGCCGTAATCGGCGCTACTCACCCGGAAACGCTCGCCACTCTCCGCCAGGCGCTGCCACATACACCTTTCCTCCTACCGGGCTACGGCGCACAGGGAGCGGGAGCGGCCGATGTAGCTCCTGCTATCGATTCCAGTGGGCTGGGTGCCCTCGTCACGGCTTCTCGTAGTATAATCTACGCTGGAGCAGGTGAGGATTTCGCCGGGCGGGCGGCAGAAGCGGCCGAGCGGATGCGAGTCGAGCTTTGGCAGGCGAACCGCGGCAACGGCTGACCCGAGCTTGCTTCGACTTATCGACGCAGCCGGGTTCCGATATCAGGCAGGCCGGTCAGCTCACCCGGTAACACATGTTGGAGGAACGGCAGATGTATTCGCAAGTCGAACCTAAAATTCTGAGATCGATGGGTATTATCGCCCTGGTAGCCGCCTTCATGGCAGCAGCCATCATCACCTTCAATTCAGGGATACTGGGCGGTAGCGATTCTTCAGGTTCTGTCGAAGTGCTCGACAGCGCTTCAGGGGTGCCGATCGAGTCCCAGGTTCCCCAGGCTACGACAGCGACCACCGGAGCCCGCAGCCATGTGGTTGCCGACGGCGACAGCTTCTATACGATCGCCCGCAAGTACAATGTTTCGATTTCCGAGATCCAGCAGCTGAATCCCAACGTCGATCCACAGAACCTGACCACCGGCCTCAGAATCTCTATCCCTTGATGATATGAAACGTGTTTTACCGGCACTTCTGTTACTGATAGTTCTGCTTTTTGTCCTGGCGCCGCTGGCCAGCGCCCAGGAAGCGCAGGCGCTACCGCCTGTTTCCGCCCGCTCCGTGGTCATGTTGAACGCCGACACCGGCCAGGTCATCCTGAGCATCAATCCCGACGAACGCCTGGCGATGGCCAGCACGACCAAGATGATGACGGCGCTGCTGATCATCGAGAACTGCAAGGACCTGAACGCTCAGGTAACGGCCAGTCAGCGCGCCGCCGAAGTGGGAGAGTCCTCCATCTTCCTGGTGGCCGGAGAGAGCCTCACCGTGCGTGAGATGCTCTACGGCATGCTGATTCAGAGCGGTAATGATGCCGCCACGGCGCTGGCCGAGTTCGAGGCAGGCAGCGTCGAGGTTTTCGACGAGCAGATGAACCAGCGGGCCACGCGGCTGGGAATGACCAACTCCCACTTCACCAACCCGCACGGTCTTGATGATCCCAACCATTACACCAGTGCCGCCGATTTCGCCAGGCTGGGCCGCGAACTGATGAAACACCAGGAGATCCGCGACATAGTCAAGCTTCCCGAGTTCACGATTTCCTGGCCGGGACAGCCCTGGCCGCGTGTGCTGATTAATCATAATCACCTGCTGGAACAGTACTCATTCATCAATGGCATCAAGACCGGTTACACTGACGCGGCTGGCCAGTGCATAGTCATCTCCGCAAGTGAGAACGGGGTCAACCTGATTATTTCCTACATGGGTGGGCCATCATTGGGGCAGCGTGACTCCGAGATTGTCAGCCTCGCACGCTACGGATTCGACAGCTACCGGCAACAGATGGTCATCGCCCAGGGGACGGAATATACCACAACCGAGGTGCCATACTACCGAAACAGGCGCCTGCCGCTGGTCGCCCAGGACAACGTCAGCCGTGTCGTCTATATTCGGGACAGCATCGAACAGAAATTCGTCCTGCCGGACAAGCTGACGCTTCCGGTACACAAGGGTGATAAGATTGGTCTGGTAGAAGCCTATGATAACGGCAAGTTCCTGGGAAGTACGTATCTGGTTGCCACCGAGGATATCGCCGAGCCGGACATGAGCGAGCGGATCACTTATTATGTGCAGTCGGCATTCGGATTCCTGTTATCGGCAGTCAAGCCCGGCTAGTTTCAACCGTCCGGGGGGAGGTTCCATCAGATGATCGTGACCGTAACACTGAACGCTGCGCTCGACCGCACGCTGACGGTGCCGAATTTTCAGGCGGGCTTCCGCCACAGGGCCAGCGAGAGCCTGACCCTCCCCGGCGGCAAGGGCGTCAATATCGCCCGGGCTCTGAAATCTCTCGGCCAGCCGGTCATCGCGACCGGGCTGGCCGGCGGCAAGACCGGCATCAGGATCGTCGAAGATCTGACCGCTGAAGGCATCCTCAACGATTTTGTGCGGATACGCGGGGAATCACGAACCTCATCCGCCATCATTGATCCCACCAGCAATACCCAGACCGAGGTCAACGAGTACGGTCCCGTGGTCACGGCGCGGGAGCTGCATGCTTTCATGGAGAAGTTCACCTACATCGCCAAGGGTGCTGACGTGGTTATCGTCGCCGGTTCGCTGCCACGCAAGGTCAAGGATTCTTTCTATAAGGACATCATCGGCGCGATGTCCGCCACCGGTGTCATGACAGTCCTGGATACAGCCGGCGAGCCGCTCAGGCTGGCGATCAAGGCAAAACCCGGTTTGGTTTCACCAAATATCTACGAGGCCGAGGCGCTCGTCGGCCATGAGTTCGGCGAGGACGAGGACTCCCTGCATGCCGCGGTACAACTGAGCCGCATGGGCGCCGGTTCCGCCATTATTACCCATCCCAGCGGCTGTTTCGCTTTCCTGGACGATGGCAACGGTGTCCAGAAGACCTACAAGGTCCAGACGCCGGCGCTCGACCCGCTGAGCACGGTCGGTTCGGGTGACGCTTTTCTGGCCGGTTTTGTTTCGGCGAGGCTTTCCGGCAAGGAAGACGGTGAATGTCTGCGCTACGGCGTTGCCTGCGGCGCCGCGAATACCCAGAAGTATGGCGCCGGCATTTTCGATGTTCACGAAATGAAACGGTTGATACCGAAGACCAGGGTGGAAGAGGTACAGCTGTAAGCTGCAGGCCAGGAATCCGAAGGACTTAATAAAGCGCATCAAAAAAGGAAGCTGACCGGGCTTCCTTTTTTGGAGGATGAAGGGTATTCGGTTGTTTTAGCAATTACTGGTGTCCGTCTGCGGAGAACGGGAAGCTCCGGCCGGTTTCAACCAATCAGTTGGCTTGGACGGGGCTGGTCTCTCATACCCACCGTGAATGCTTACACTGCTTTCATCGGGCAGGCCCCGGAAATCCTTTAACTTCAAGCAGCGCGTCGTTATGCGCCACCCCCCCCAAATCCCAAAGGCGATTAACCAGAGTAAAGCGACTGCTTCATTAATGATTGTGCGATTGGCGTCCCTCGCAATATAATCAGTCATCCGGAAAACTTAATATCCGGTTGAGTCCCCAGCAGTGGCCGCCGGGCCAGGGCGTTTGGAGGAATGGATTGACCAAAGTTGCCTTTGTTTCTTTTCGCCTCAAGGCTCTGGACGGCGTGTCCGCCGAAGCGGAAAAATGGATCAATGTATTCGAGCAGTGGGGCTGTGAGGTTCACAGGGTGGCCGGCCAGATCCCTGATGCCGCCGAGAATGACCACGTAATATCCGAACTGAATTACCTCGATCCCCAGGTTGAGTCGCTCACCGAAATGGCTTTCGACCCGGGACAGGACCGGGAAATCGTCGAGCGCGAATTCGCCCGGCTGGAGGAGGAGATCGAACGGCGGCTCGTCCCGGAGCTCAATGATATAGCTCCCGACGTCGTCGTAGTCGAGAATGTCTTCTCGTTGCCTCTCAATCTGCCTTTCACGGTGGTGCTCTGCCGATATCTCGAGGATGCGGACGTTGCCTCCATCGCCGTTCACCACGATTTCTTCTGGCAGGACCCCAAGTTCAGGAAATGCCTCTTCGAGGAGATGCTGGCGAGCCATTTTCCAGCCTCTCTGCCGCGGATGAGGCACGTGACCATCAATAACAGGAGCCGCGAGGAACTCTTCCGGCGCACCGGTGTGGCCGCTACCTGCATTCACAACTGTTTCGATTTTGATCTGCCCCGGGAGCCGGATGATTTCAACAAAAATCTGCGGGCCGATCTCGGCATTTCTGAAGAAACGGTGATGTTTCTTCAGCCGACGCGGGCCATCGAGCGCAAGGGTATCGGTCTGTCGATCCGGTTTGTCGAGGATTTTGCGGCTGCCATCGGTCGGCCGGCGCGGCTGGTTGTCACCGGGCCCTGCGAGCAGGGTTACGAGGGCAAGTTTGGCCGCATGTGCCGCAACTCCAAGGCCGAGGTGCTTCATGTTCCCAACTGGCTGGGCAGTTACCGGAATCACCCCAGCGCCGGGTCTCCCTACGATGTACGCGACGCTTACGCGGTCAGCGACATGGTGACATTCCCCAGCTATCGGGAAGGTTTTGGCAACCCCGTGCTGGAGTCGGTGGTGCATCGCAAGCTGTTGCTGGTGGCGGACTACCCGGTGCTGGAGGAGTTACGCGAATTCGGTTTCCAGTTTCTACAGCTGGATGACCGGGCGGTGGAAAGAGCGGTGAAGATCATGGAGTATCCGACGCTGATGGAAGAAATGGCGGACAGGAACTTCGAGATCGGCAGGAAAAATTTCTCCATGGATAAACTGCGTGAGGAAATGACGGAACTACTCTCTTCAGTTGCCATGCCCGCGATGGACTAGCTGGTTGCCGATCCGTCTGCCCATCCCTGGGCAGGAAGGGCGGTTTGCATTCGAAGTCTGTGGAGCTTCGCTACTTAAGGTTGATCGCGGCCGCCAGGCCGATCGCCAACATCAACCCGCTATAGCCATGGTATTGGGATATCCAGAGGGAGATAGCCGTGATGAAACAGCCAACGGTTATGATAAGGTAAGCTATCCTGGGCAAAGTCCCCGTCTCCTTTGAGGTACACTGGTTGGCAAGACTTCCCGCAACGAATCATATTATACTTTAGGCTTCCTGAATAATAATGACAGCATACAAATCAGAAACCAACGCCAGGACCGTTATCGCCCTCGACGCCATGGGTGGTGATTATGCGCCAGACGAAGTCGTGCTCGGCGCTGCGGCTGTTGCCAGCGCTTCCCTTAATATAACGCTTACCGGCTCGCCGGACGAGATTGAGCGTTGCCTGGCCGGGGCTGATCCGGAATCACGGCAATATCTGAAGATTGCCGCTGCGTCCGAAGTCATCGGATTCGACGAGGATCCGGTCAAGTCCGTTCGGTCCAAAGCGGACTCCTCGCTGGTCGTGGCCTGCCGGGAGGTAGCCGAGGGCCGCGCTGACGGCGTTGTTTCTGCCGGGAATACAGGCGCCATATTGACCGCGGCCCTATTGAACCTGAAGCGCATAAAGGGGCTCAAGCGGCCGGGGCTTTGCGCCGTGCTGCCGACCCCGGGCAAACCCACCCTGTTTATCGACGTGGGGGCGAACGCCGAGGTGCGCCCTGTCCACCTGCTGGAGTTCGCCAACATGGCGAGCATCTTCGCCCAGGATGTCCTGGAGATACCAGACCCGTCCGTCGGCCTGGTTTCCATCGGCGAGGAGTCTGTCAAGGGCGATGAGCTGGTGCTCGAGGCCCACCGCCTGATGGCTGAATCCCCGGATCTGAATTTCTATGGCAACGTCGAGGGCCGTGATATCGTCAGGCAGGTGGTTGACGTGGTGGTCACCGATGGCTTCACCGGCAACGTCTGCCTCAAGCTGATGGAGAGCACTTCGTCGCTGATCGTCGAAGAGGTCAAGAAGGCGGCGAGCCGCAGCCTGATGGCCAAAATCGGCGGCCTTTTGCTCAAGAAGGAGATCGTGGCGTTTAAGAAGAGTATCGATACCGAGGAGTATGGCGGCGCTTACCTTCTGGGTGTTCGTGGGTTAGCGGTCGTCTGTCACGGTAATTCCAGTCGCAAGGCAATCGCCAGCGCCCTCAAGTATGCCGCCCGCGCCTCGGAGCAGAGACTGATCAACAAGCTCGAGGAACGCATTGCCACTCTGGTCCAGACTTAGAAAAATGCAGCCGGTGACTACCCGGGATGTCGCGGATTGCATCAAGGGCATCGCGATCATTCTGGTGATCGCTAAGCATTTTGAAAAAACCGGCCGGGCGTGGTAGATTCACCCGAACGAATTATCAGGCCTCAATCGAATCCATGGAGGATATTGAATGACAAAAGAGGAAGTCTTTGAGCAAATAAAAGCCATGCTGATAGACCAGCTGGGCGTTGATGAAGAAGATGTTAAAATGGAAGCATCTTTCCAGGACAATCTGGATGCCGACTCCCTCGACCTGGTTGAGCTGATCATGGAGATGGAAGACAAGTTCGGCGTCAAGATTTCCGACGAAGAGGCTCAGAATATACGCACTGTCAGCGAAGCAGTGGAGTTTGTATCGGCCCGCACCTAGCAAGGCAACGTTACTTGTGGCAACACTTGCCCAACTAGCAGAACAGCTGCAGCCGGACCTGGCCCGGCAGGTGTTCACGCACTCCTCATGGGCGTCCGAGCGGACGCTCTCCTACGAACGACTCGAATTTCTCGGCGACAGCGTGCTGGGCTTATGCATCAGCACGGAGATCTACCAGCGCTATCCCGACTATAATGAAGGCGAGCTGGCCAAGGTGCGTGCATACGTGGTCAGCCGCTACACCTGCGCCAAGGTCGGACAGACCCTGAAACTCTCCGATCGCCTGATGCGGACCGCCGAGGAGATGGAAGGTGCCAATGTCGTTCAGCTGGCCGAAAACTCCAATGTGCTCGCCGCCGTAGTGGAAGCGCTGATCGGCGCCCTCTACCTGCAGTTCGGCCTGGAAAGCATCATCGATGGGGTTATCAAAGCTTTTGACGAACACATCATCTATGCCGCCAGCGAGCACGTCGATTTTAAAACCGTTCTGCAGGAAGAAGTGGCCAAGAGGGGCAGCGAGGTGACTTACGAGGTAGTCGAAGCCGAGGGGCCGCCACATGAGCGGCTGTTCACCTCGGAGGTGGTCCTCGACGGCGAGGTGCTCGGCCAGGGGCGCGGCAAGACCAAGAAGGTATCGCAACAGGCGGCGGCGAAGGAAGCTTTGGACGTACTGCGGGTTCGGAAGGAAGGCGCTTCCTGACCCCGCCGCCCGCAGCCCCAACGGTTGCGGGCTCTTTTTGTTTGGGAATAGGGATTGGCGCATCAGGCAGCCCGAAAGGAGACAAATGTTTCTCAAGTCCATAAAAGCCCGGGGATTCAAATCGTTCGCGCGCCCGGTCGAGTTCGGTTTCGAGACCGGCGTTACCGTGGTGGTCGGTCCCAACGGCAGCGGCAAGAGCAATATCGCCGATGCCGTGGTCTGGGCGATGGGCGAACAGAGCCCCTCCGCCGTTCGGGGCGCCAGCATGCAGGACGTCATCTTTTCCGGCAGTGACAAACTGGCCCCGGCGGGTATGTCCGAGGTTGAGATCACGCTCGATAACAGTCAGGGTTTGCTGCCCATAGAATTTTCTGAAGTAACGGTCTCCCGCCGCCTGTATCGTGGCGGCGAGGGACAGTATTTCATCAACCGGTCCGCCTGCCGGCTGATCGACGTGACCGAACTTTTATCGGATGCCGGGCTGGGGCGCGACGGCCATTCGATCGTCAGCCAGGGCAAGGTGGATTCCATCCTCGAGAGCAAGCCCATCGAGCGGCGTTCCCATATTGAGGAGGCCGCCGGCCTCGGCAAGTTCAAGAAGCGCCGGCACCGGGCGGAGCACAAGTTTGCGGCGGTACGGCGCAACCTCGAGCGGCTGGCCGATGTCGAAGAGGAAGTGAAGAGCAATCTGAGGCCTCTGAAACGGCAGGCTACAGCCGCCGAGCGTTCATCAAAGCTCGATCAGCAGATCGCCGTGGCGCAGACGAGACTGATCAAGGGACGGCTTGAGGTTTTGACCGCGGAGCTGGAGGCGGCCGAAACGGCCTGGCGCAACGCCGGCGCCCGCCGCGCCGAGCTGGAGCAGAAGCTGGCCGCCACCGCCGAAGAGCGGCGCCGCACCGAGGAGCTGCTCTCTTCCTCACTGCAGGAGCACAAACGGCTGGCCGCAAGCTACTACAGCCTGAAATCACAGAAAGACAGTTTGGGCGGCCGGAAGGACGCCATGGCCGAGCGCCGGGACATGCTGGCTTTGGCGGCCCGCCGTGCCGAGGCGAGAATCGAGAACCTCAAGGGGCAGGCGGAACGGACCGCGGCCGAGCTGGATCGCACACGCGCCGAACACGAGCGGGATGTTGCCCGGCTGGAGGAAATTGAAACCGAACTGGCCGCCCGGCAGGATGAGTTTGCCGCCGCTGACGCCGAGCTGAGCCGCCGCCGCGAGGCCAGTGAAGAAAAGACCCGCAAGGTCGGCGAACTTGCCGTCTTGCGTGACCGCTACACCCATCAGACCGATTATCTCAACCAGCGCAAGCAGAAGCTGGCTGCCTCCATCGAGCGCGCCGCCCAGGAGGCCGCGGCACACCGCCGTGAACTTGCCGGGCTGGACGAACGGGCGCAAGCGGAAGAGGAGAAGCTCAAGGGATGGCGTGACAAGGCCACCGCGGCCGACGCCACCCTCAAGGATTTGATCAGCCGGCGCTCCGAGCTGGAGGCCCGGCGTCAGGAGATCACATCCGAACTGCGCCGTGTCGGCGAGGATCTGCAGATCGCCAAGGCCAGGCTCACCTTCATCGGTGACAGCGATCGCGACCGATCGGGACTGCCGCCCGCTGCCAAGCAGATCGCCATCGACCACAGCGTCAAGGCGCTGGTAGAACTGATCGAGGTGGAAAGCGGCTATGAGCAGGCAGTTTCCGCCGTGATGGGCAGCCTGCTGTTCGCTTTGGCGGTCGACGGCATCGGGCAGGCCGGCGAACTGCTGACCCAGGCACGCTCCGCCAAACTCGGCAGCGTTCAGTTTCTGATGCCGCGGGAAAACTGCGGCGCGCGGGAACGGCGGGATGGCGAAGACTATCTCATTGATCATGTAAAGGTTGCCGGCGGCCAGGAGAACCGGGTGGCTGATCTGCTCGCCGGGGTGCGGGTGGTGGAGGACATTACCAAGGCCAGGGCTTCGAGCGAAGACGGCACCGAGCCGGCGGCCGGGGGTTTTACCGGTGCCGACATCCTGGTTACCCGCGATGGCGTGGTCTATCATACCGGCCGTGGTTTGCTGAGCTACAAGGCCGACCCACCTTCATCGGTGGTTCTCAAGCAGCGTAACGAACGCCGCCATCTGGAGGCGGAGCGTGAGGCGGCCGGAGCGCGGCATATCGAACTCGAGTCGCATCTGGAAAAGATAGTCGTTGATCTGGCTGATATCGACCGGCGACGCGCCGACGCGGACCAGGAAGCTCGCGAGGTCCTGGACGAGATGCGCGAAGCCGAGAGTTCGCTGACCGGTCTTGATCGCAAACGCCGGGTGCTTTCCCAGGAAGCGGAGATCAAGGAGGCATCCCGGGAGCACCTGCGGGCCGAGGATCAGAAAATCGACGAGGAGCTGGAGGAAGCCGGCCGCAGTCTGGAGGAAACCAGGCGCGCTCTGGCTGAGGCCGGCGTCGCCGCGGGGGCCGCTCCTGACGAAGATGATGAAAGCCTGGCCGCACGCCGGCAGGACCTTTCCGGTATTGTCACTGAGCTGCAGATCACTGCGGCGCGGGTCCGTGAACGTGAGCGGGTCGGCGGTCTGGCCATCGAGCGCATAGCCCCGGCTCTGGAGCATCTGCGGCGCGATCAGCAGGAAACCGGGCGCCAGCTGGCGGCGTACCAGAGACTGGAGCCCGCCTGCTCGGCACTGCTGGCGAGCATCGAAAAGCTGGCGATCATCTTCGAGCGCATGGCCGGTGGCCTGGAAGCACAGCTGCGAGAGAGTGAAGAGCGGAGCAACCTGCACTCGACCAGCCTTCGCGAGCTATCAACCGCTGAGGCTGGCCTGCAACAGGAACTGAGCGGGGCCAGCGATGCTTCCACCGAACGCGAGGTCAGCGTCACCAGGCTGCGTGACCAGGTCCAGGAACAGGCTTCGCGCCTGGAAAAACTGGAAAACCGCTATCCCGAGGCCGGGCTCGGAGAGCTCGAGGCGGCGCCGTCTACGGAGCTGGAGATTTTTGAAGAACAGATCGAGCGCCTGCTGCGCCGGCGCGAGTTGATCGGTCCGGTAAACCCGTTAGCGCAGCAGGAGTACGAGGAGATGGTGGAGCGCCAGAGTTTTCTCAGTGAGCAGCGGGCCGACCTGGAGAAGAGCCTCGACGAACTCACCGGCCTGATCAAGGAACTCACCGACCGCATCGAGTCCAGTTTTTCGGCGACTTTCGAGGCTGTGCGCCAGCATTTTTCTGACGTGGTCGGGACCCTGTTCCCGGGCGGCGAGGGCCGCTTGACCCTGGTGGAGCCCGACATCACTTTGGTGGATGAGAGCGGGGAGCCCACGGTCGAGGGCGAGACTGTCGAAGATACCGTCAATACCGGCGACCGCCGCGGCATCGAGATCTCGGTGAAACCGGCGCGAAAGGCGCTGCGCAGTCTGCAGCTGCTGTCCGGTGGCGAGCGTTCGCTGGTGGCCATCGCCTTCCTCTTCGCTATTTTCCTGGCCCGTCCGGCGCCGTTCTATATCCTCGACGAGGTTGAGGCTGCGCTCGACGATCTCAACATCGACCGGCTGCTTTCGATGCTGCGCCGTTACCAGAACCGGACCCAGTTCATCGTCATCACCCACCAGAAACGCACCATGGAAGTCGCCGACGTGCTTTATGGGGTCAGCATGGGACCGGACGGCACCTCGACGGTGCTCTCCCGCAAGATGCCAGCCGCTGAAACCGCCAGCGCAGACGGAGGGGCCGAAACCGGGATTGATGATGAGCTGGCGGATAATTCCAAAACAGGTTCGGAGGAATCAGCCGCTCACGCGGAATCGGGTTCGGAGGAATCAGCCGCTCACGCGGAATCGGGTTCGGAGGAATCAGCCGCTATCGCGGAATCGGACGCAATCCGGCAGGGTTCATCGGTCTCCCAGGAAGACATCGAAGCGACCGCGGTAGCTAGTTAATCCATGACCCGCTCCTGGCACGAGGTGTTCAAGGGAACCGCTGCGCCTGACGCGGCCGCCGAGACTTCCGCCGTGGAAGAGGAAGAGAAGAAGCGCGGCTGGTTCAAGCGCTTCAAGGAAGGCCTGTCCAAGAGCCGGCAGAACATGCAGCAGCACCTGTCGGCGATCATGTTCGACAAGATCGACGCCGACCTCTGGGAGCGGCTGGAGGAGACCCTCATCTTCGCCGATTGCGGCGTCAAGAGCACTGTCGCCATCGTCGAGCGCATGGAACAGGCCGCCAACGACGGCAAGATCCTCGGCAAGGACCAGTTCTACTCCTATCTCGAGGAATCGATCACGGAGATGTTCACCGTCGGCGACTACCAGATCGATGTTTCGCACCAGCCATCAGTCATCCTCATGGTCGGAGTTAACGGCACCGGCAAGACCACGACGCTCGGCAAGATAGCCTGGCATCTGCAACGCGAGGGCAAGAGCGTGATGCTGGTGGCTGCCGACACTTTTCGCGCCGCCGCCATCGAGCAGCTGCAGGTCTGGGGTAAGCGAGTTGACTGCCCGGTTATCGCCCAGAAGCATGGCAGCGACCCGGGAGCCGTGGTCTTTGACGCCATCTCCGCCGCGAAATC
>JAENWV010000142.1 GCA_016650015.1 Thermoleophilia bacterium
AGCCTTCCTGGTCGGCTCGATTACGGGGTCCACGGCAGGCGGTTTGCTTAACCGGACGCTGTACGAGGCCAATCCGGTTCTCAGTGATGCCTTCATCACAATCGTTTATGCGGTCATGCTGGGCTTCCTGGGAATCTATGCATTGACCGATTTCTTCAAGTCCAGGAAAAACGCCGCGGAAGCATCCCGCGCGCTTGAGGATCACGAGATAAGTGAACTCAGGGCCAAGGATGAGATCATGACCGGATTCGCGGAGAAACTGCAGAAAATACATATTCCTCCAATGATCAAGTTCGACGAAGGAATAATCCCGGGCGGCCGCAAGATTTCGGCAATATTCGTGGTCATTGTCGGTGCGTTCGTGGGTCTCGCGGCTTCGATTATGGGTGTCGGCGGCGGTTTTCTGACATTCCCGATCTTCGTGTATGCCATGGGCGTCTCTTCGGCGACCACCGTCGGAACTGACATCTTCCAGATCGTCTTCACCGCCGGTTATGCCAGCTTCAGCCAGTATGCCATCTACGGTTTCGTGTTCTTCACGCTGGCCCTGGGCATGCTGCTTGGCTCCATCGTCGGTGTTCAGGTAGGCTCCCTGGTTACCAAAGTCGTATCCGGTTCCGTCATCAGGGGCTTTTATGCCATCGCGATCATGGCCGGGTTCGTCAACCGCGCCTTCGCACTGCCTGACAAGTTGACGAAGCTGAAAGTGCTGAATTTGAGCAAGGGATGGACCGATTTCTTCAACAGTATTGGTACCTATGTCTTCTTCATAGTGATCATCATCTTTGCGCTATGGGTATTCAAGGCATTTCTCACCAATATCAAGGTGCTTAAGGGCGAGGAGGTGCTTTAGATGGCTATTGCTAAACCAAAAAAGTTCATGCTTGGGCTGGTAATGCTGATCGGGTTCTTCGCCGTAGTGGTGATGCTGTTCATGCCGCTTTATGGCACTATGTCTGACGGTAGCGGGAAAAACGCGTTCAACGTTCTTGACGGTCTGTACAACTCTGTGTCCAAGAGCTCCTCTGAATTCAATAGTGAAGTCGGGGAAAAGATAACTGAATTCAACAGCCAGGAGACCTCCTTTACCTCGAAGGCTAAGGCTGCGACCACGGATAAGGTTGCGGGAACGCCCTCCCGGGGGGAGATAGCCAAGCCGGAGGAAATGGCCAAACAGATGGTGAAACTAATCCAGACCGCCGGCGCTGAGGCTACGTCGAGCGAAAAGGATGGCGCCTGGAGCGTCAAGGTCAATGGCGACTTCGGCAAGATCCTGGCATCGGCCCTGGAAGACTCCAAGGAGATGTACGATAACAACGGCCAGGCGCTTGTGAAAAAGTACGGCTTCGACGCCGAGAATGCCATGAACGACTGGTGGCTTCTGTTCAACTCACCGCAAACAGACATGAGCGCGGCTGGCGGTGAAGCATTTGAGCAGTCCAAGATGCTCAAGGAAATAAATGAAAAGTCGATAGAGCCGGCCTATAACTACTACACGATAGAGGCCCAAAGCCCATCAGCGAAGGCTCTGCCTATCCTGCTGTCGCTGGGCGGGTATGTCCTGTATACAGTGTGGTACGGTTTCTCCCTGCTGTTCATGTTTGAAGGCTGGGGCCTCAAACTGGAACACTAGTTACCGGTCGCACATCTAACCAGGCCTGGTGACGCTCAGCGGCCCCCTCTAAAAGCGAAGTTCGCAAAAAAAAGAGGGGGCCGCTCTTCTGTTAGAGTAATAATTATGGTGCCAGATATGGGATACGCCGGCGTAAAAAAGAGAATAAAGGCCTTATTTTCACCATCCTCTACTGAGGCCGAACTGGACGTTCTGCAGGAATCCTTCAGGAACCGCTATCAGAGTTTCCGCGCCCTGCTGACGGCGAACAATAACGCTCTGGAAATTATGGCGGAAATGGAACAGGCGTTGGTCCTGGGGCAGCCTTTCGGCATGGCCTTCGTGCGTGGTCACTGCACGGCCGTGTCCGTCAATGTCTACAAGATGATCCAGAGCCTGGAGGTGCTTTCAGACGGAAAATACAATGGATTGTTTTCATCCTTCAGGGACATTTCTGAAAAAATGGAAGAGATCCTGGCCCGGCGGCCAGAAGTTTCCGAGGGAAGACTGGTCGTTCCCCTGTCGGAAGTCGGCAAGGACGACGCGGATCTGGTGGGCGATAAAATGGCCAACCTGGGCGAAGTGTGGAACCGCGTCGGGCTCAGGGTCCCCGAAGGTTTTGTCATTACAGCCACCGCGACCCAGCGTTTCATGCGTGCCAGCGGCCTGCAGGATGAGATCAACAGGTTGCTGAAACAGCTGGATCTCGATGATCTCGAGAGCCTGTATTCGACCAGCGCCCAAATCCAGAAACTGATCAGCTTTGCGCCGATTCCCCAGCAGCTGGTGCAGCAGATCGAGGAGCATTACGAGCTCCTGTATTCCGCGGGGGAACCCCGCCCGCATATTTCGATGCGTTCCAGCGCTATGGAGGAAGACAAGAGCAACGTTTCCTTTGCCGGCCAATACCGCACGCAGCTCAATATCAGCGAAGATTTTATTCTGCAGACTTACAAGGACATCGTTGCCAGCAAATACCAGAGCCAGGCTATTATCTACCGCAACCAACGAGGCTTCCGGCACCAGGATGTGATCATGTGCGTCGGCTGCATGACCATGGTGGATGCCGTGGTCAGCGGCGTCATGTTTTCGCGATCGCCGCGAAACCCCCGCAGCCGCTGGGTGGAGATAAATGCCGCCCACGGATTGGCCAGCCAGGTCGTGGTCGGCAGCATAGATACGGATTTCTACAAAGTTGAAAGAGAAATCCCCAACGAAATAGTGCAGCAGGATGCCGCTGGAAGCAGCCCGATACTGTCCGCGGACCGGCTGCGGGAGCTGGCGGCGATCGCCGCGCGGCTGGAAGAACATTTCGGCGTGCCCCAGGACATCGAATGGTCCATTGACCGAAACGGGGACGTCATTATTTTGCAGAGCCGGCCTCTCGCACAACCGCAAGTGGCTGAAGCGGCCACCGATGAGCAAATGTCAGCGAACCATGGCGACTCGGCCCTGCTCTCGGGGGGATTGACCGCCAGCACGGGAGTTGCCTCCGGACCGGTGTTTGTCGTCCGCTCGAACGTGGACCTGCTCGAGTTCCCCATCGGAGCTGTTCTGGTTGTGGAACATTCGTTGCCGGAGTGGGCTTCGCTGCTGAATCGCGCAGTCGCGGTTATCAGCGAGAAGGGACACGTCGCCACTCATCTTGCCATAGTCGCGCGGGAGTTTGGCATACCGGCGATATTTGGTCTGTCAGGCGCCGCCCGGAAGCTTGAAAACGGTGTGGTGGTTACGGTGGACGCAACCGGGCGTTGTGTCTACAGTGGCCGCAACGAGGAGATTCTTAAAAGGACGGCCCCGCGTCCGAACCTCATGGCTGACAGCCCGGTTTATCTGCTCCTGACAGAGATCATGTCACTGGTGGTGCCGCTCAATCTTACCGATCCGGGTTCGCCATATTTTAAATCCACTCTGTGCAAGACCCTTCATGACGTGACCCGTTTCTGCCACGAAAAAGCCGTTACCGAAATGTTCTCTTTCGGAGAAAAAGCTAGGTTCGATGCCAGGTCCGCCAAACAGCTGGGGGGCGACATTCCCTTCCAGTGGTGGGTTATTGATCTGGATGACGGTTTTCGGCAGAGTTTTGACACTCATGGAAAATATGTGCACATGCAGGACATAGTCTCCGAACCGATGCTGGCGATCTGGGAGGGAATGACGGCGAAACCCTGGAAGGGCCCTCCGCCTCTAAGCTTGAAAGGATTCGGCTCAGTACTCTTCCGGTCGACGATGAATCCCAGCCTGGAACCGTCAGTTGGGACCTCGATGGGTACGAAGAACTACTTCCTGATTTCGAAAAATTTCTGCAATCTAAGCATGCGGCTGGGTTACCATTTTACCCTCGCCGAGGCATACCTCGGATCCCACCTGACCGAAAATTACGTCAGTTTTCAGTTCAGGGGCGGCGCCGCGGACCGGAGCCGTCGCTTCGTACGAGTGTTTCTGCTCAGGGACATCCTTGAAAAATTTGGTTTTCGGGTTGAAGTAAAGCATGATTCCCTGACTGCGCGCATCGAAAAGAAGGAAAAGGAAAAATTGATCGAAGGTTTAAAGGTGCTCGGGTATCTACTGATTCACACCAGGCAGATTGACATGGCGATGGGTGAGCAGGATATGGTGGACCATTACAGGCAATCGATCACGGTCGATCTGGAAAGCATTTTATCCCCGGATGCCGTGGCGGGGTAAGGAAAAGTCATGGAGAGAAAAATAAACATACTGCTGGTCGACGATGAAATCGATTTTCTGGAGATAACGGCCAAAAGACTGGCCCGGAGGGGTTACGAGGTGAAGATCGCGTCAAGCTGCAGCGAGGGACTCAAGGTGTTCGAGGCATCGCCGGTGGATGTGGTCGTCCTTGATGTGATGCTTCCTGACACCGACGGCATACACTGCCTCAAGGAAATCAAAAAAATGTTTTCCTCCACGGCGGTGATTCTGCTGACCGGCCACGCCTCGATGGAAGCCGGCCTCGAGTGCATGGACAGCGGGGC
>JAENWV010000041.1 GCA_016650015.1 Thermoleophilia bacterium
GTCCATCCGGGCAATCGGTAACGACCGTCACATTCTGCTGTTTGGCGAACTGCTTGGTGAGTAGCACAACCTCGCTGAGCACACGGCAGGCATCCACTGGCCCAAACTGTGACTGAGAAGGCCTGCCGAAGTCAAGCAGGGTGTTCACAACTGAGTCGAGCCGATCGATCTCCTGGGCCATTACGTGGGTGAGTTCCGCGTCCTGGCAGCCCTGGTCCATCTCCTGCTCCAGCATTTGCACGCTGGCCTTGATGACGCCCAGAGGGTTGCGTACTTCGTGGGCGACGCCGGCCACCAGCTCTCCGAGGCCGGAAAGCTTGTCGGCGCGCAACAGCTGCTCGGTGAGATCCTTGACCTCGGTCAGGTCTTCCAGGGTGATTACTATACCCACGGTCTGGCCGCGGCTGCGGTGGGGTGTGACGCGCACCGCGACCGGCAGAGACCGGTCCCTGGACTTGAGTTCGGTTTCCAGGGTGGCCCGTGTTTGCTCCCCGGCCAGTATGAGTTCGGCGGCGCGGTTAAGCTCCTCATGTCCTTCAAAAACCCGTGCCAGCGGGAAAGCAATGAGATCCTCCTCGTCGCGCGCCAGCATCTTGCGCGCTTCCGGGTTGACAGTGACAATCATGCTTCGCCGGTCGCAGGAAATGACGCCGCTGCTGACACTGCTCAGGATGCTTTCAGTGTAGGCCTTCATGTGGCGGATGTCAGTCTCGCGATCCTCGATCTCCCGGTTGAGCTTTAACACTTCCTCATACCGTTGGGCCTGCCGCCACTTGGCCTCGACTACGGCGCCCATGATAAGCGCCACCATGTTGTAGAGCAGGACATCAAAGAGGTTTTCCAGTGCCGCGCTTTCGAACAGCCCGCCCATGGACATGATCGCATGCGGGACAAAGAGAGCTGAGACCGTCAGTGAAGCCAGGAGACCGCCCTTGATGCCGAAACGATAGGCGGAAAAAAGGATGGGGATATAGTAAAGGCGCCGCAGCAGGATGTGGAAGTTGTCGTGGGACATGAACTCGAGATGCAGCGGATAGTAATGGAAGTAGGTGATTACGACAATCGCCACGGCGACCAGAATCGCATCGCGTATCCGTGACCACGGGTTTGCCCTGGGATCTATCATCTGGCTCGCCTGCGTTCCCACGACGCGGGGATTCCCAAAGCCTCGCGATACTTGGCAATAGTGCGGCGCGAGATAGTGAGCCCGCTTGCGCCAAGCTGGTCAACCAGCTTCTGGTCGGATAACGGATGGCTTGAATCTTCGTCCGCCATCAGTCCCGCCAGCCGTTTTTTAACTGCCGTCGCAGACAGGTCTGCTCCGCCAGAAGTGGCATAACCGGCGGAAAAGAAAAAGCGGAATTCAAAGACTCCGTAAGGCGTGCTCATGTATTTTCCCAGTACGGCGCGGCTGATCGTCGAAGGGTGTACCTCGAGACGGCGGGCGATCTCTTCCAAACCCAAAGGCCGAAGGTGCTCCGGCCCTTTGCTGAAAAATTCAGGCTGCGCCTCGGCTATGGCGCGGGCCACTTTTGTCACCGTTGCGCGCCGCTGGTCGATGTCACGGATCAGTCGCGAAGCCTCCTGAATTTTTTCCTTGATATAACGAATGGTTTCGGGATCGGTGCCCTCGCCTTTTCCGGCTTCAGCCATCTGCTTGTACAGTTGGCTTAGCTTTAAGGATGGCAGGATCTCCCGGTTGGCCAGAATGCGAACGCGGTTGCGGTCGGGCCGGGCGTAAACATCGGGAATAATCGCCGCCGCCGGAGGGCTGGTATCGAATAGCGACCCGGGTGAGGGGCAGAGGTGGCGGATCAGATCCACCGCATGCCGAACCCTGGCGGTTGAAACTGAAAGGGCCTTGGCAATTTCAGCGTGGGCACTTCTCGCTACCTCCGGCAGGAAATCCCGGGCGATGCGGATCGTGGTCTCGCCGGCATCCATTTGCTCGAGCTGAATGGCGAGGCACTCAGCCAGGTTGCGTGCCGCGACGCCCGGAGGGTCGAAGTGCTGCACGATGGCCAGAACCTCCTCGATCTCGGCAGCTGGCCGGGCTATGGTTTCGGATAACGATGCTAAAGGCTCGCGCAGATAGCCGTCATCGTCCAGGCTGCCAATAATGGAAAGCCCGATCCGGCGCTTGCGGTCCTCAAGATTTTCCAAATCGAGCTGAAGGGTCAGGTGTTCAGTGAGGGTGACGGGACTGGCCGCAAGCTCCCCGGCAGTTGCTCCTTCGCGGTTGCCGGCGCCAGGGCCGCGCTCGCCCCGGTTCGCACCCCGGTAATCCTCCCAGAGTTCCCTTTCCGCGGAGTGCGCGGCTTCATCGTCCAGGTCGGCTGGTTCCGGGATCTCCAGTGTCGGATTATTATCCAGCTCCTCCTGGATCAGTTTCTGTAGGTCATGGGCGCCCAGGCGCAGGACACTGAGGCTCTGGTAGAGCCTTGGCGAAAGCACCAGTTGCTGGCTGACGGAGGGAGCTGTTTTAAGGGTTGGTTTGAGTTCCATGAACGGTCTTCCGGATCTTCCTGTTTTAATAATGTGCCAGGCTGCCGTCCCGTTTGGCCCGAGCGACGGCCAAGCGGAAACAGACCAGGCTGATCGGCAGTGTGATGCAGGAGAAGATTACCAGCGCCAGCAGGTCACCACCCACCTCGCTGAAGCCGCCGCCCTGTAACAGCGACAGGCGGATGGCGTGTAACGAGTAGGTTATAGGAAACAGATAAGAGAGGCTCTGGAGCCAGCCTGGCAGAATGCTGATCGGGTAGTAGACGCCGCCCAGCAGGGTCGATGAAGTCGTTATCGCGAAGGCGATGGGGTCGCCGCGCTTGAAGATCATGATAAAGCTTGCCGAGATGATGCCCAGGCTCGAGAATGCGACCACGGTTAATACCAGTGCCAATAACGCCGGCAGCACGGCGGCTCCGGTAAAGCTGACACCAAAGAAAAAACCGCCGATCAAAAGGTAGACGCCCACCCTCAGCGAGGTGAAGGCAAAACTCCACTGGGAAGAGGAGAGCACTATATTAGAGAGCGTGGTGGGGGTGACCAGCATCGCCTCCAGAGTGCCGATCATCTGCTCCGAGCGGATATTGGTGGAGAAACTCCCCAGTCCCACGGAAAGAAAGTTTGAGAAGGCGATACCGATCAGAACGAAGGAAAAATAGTTGCCTCCATACTCACTGAGGCTTTTCTGCACAGAAGGCGCCTCTCCAAGGAGCTTGGCCACGAAGTAGAACATCACCACGGAGAAAAAGATGCTGGCGAACTGCAGCACGAAGGAGAAGCGGTAGCTGACCTCCATGAGGAAGTCTTTTTTCAGGAAAGCCATTGGTTTTCTCATGGTCAACACAGTCTGTTCGTCCGTTCTGGCAAGCTAGTTCCCTGCCCGTTCCACCATGGTCTGCTCTACCAGGTCGCGGAAGAAATCCGACAGGGTTGAGTCACCGATCAGTTCTTTCACCGGCCCGCTGGCGCGCATTTCTCCAGCGTACATGATGCCGACCCGGTCACAGATCTGCTCGGCCTCCGCCAGGTGATGGGTCGCTACAATTACGGTCTTGCCCGCTTCGGCCAGACGGTTACGGATGAAGTCGTGCAAATGCCAGGTGGCGATGGGATCGAGTCCTTTGGTAGGCTCGTCCATGAAAAAGATCTCCGGGTCGGCGAGGAGCCCGCGCGCCAGTCCCATGCGCTGTTTCATCCCAGTGGAATATTCCTGAAATCGGCGGCCGGCGGCTTCGGTCATGTCTACTATTTCGAGCACTTCCTCGATTCGCTGTCTGGTGATTTGTTTGGATATTCCGTGTAGGGCGGCGAAAAAATCCAGGTTCTGGCGGCCGGTCAGGCGCCAGTAGAAGCTGCGTTCCTCGCTGGAAATCAGGGCGATCTTTGATTTGACCTTGCCCTGCTGTCTGGCCAGGTCATAGCCGCAGACTTTGGCGCTGCCGGCGCTGGGCAACAGCAGGGTACAGAGCATCTTGGTCAGCGTAGTCTTGCCAGCGCCGTTGGGACCCAGCAGGCCGAAGACCTCGCCCCGCCCAACGGTCAGATCTATACCCTTGACCGCGGTAAAGACAGTCTTGCCGAAGGGGTTTCGGGGCGATGACAGCCCCTTGCGCCTGATAAACTGTTTGGTGAGATTATGTGTTTCTAGAACCACGTCGGTCATGTGAGGATATTTTAACATTATGCATACGACGGCACATATCGGAGAACCCTTTAACGACGCTAGTCCTCAAGGCGATGGCGGCGATGGAAGCTTCCCGGCGGGCGATGGAAACATCAGGCAGGGTATTGACCGCGACGCGCCAGGTGGCGGTGGCAATGTCACACCAGGAATCGGCGACCCTTTCAGCATTGCAGGGGTGCGTCTGTCGAACCGGCTGCTGCAGGCGCCGATGGCGGGAATCAGCGGGCGGGCCTTCCGTCTCGAGGCGCGCCGCTTCGGCGCCGGGCTGGTCACGACGGAGATGGTGAGCAGTTATGGTGTTCAATATCGCAACCGGCGGACTCTGGTGATGCTGGAACTCGTCGAGTCCGAGCATCCCGTGGCGGTGCAGCTTTTTGGCAATCAGCCGCGGGTGATGGCCGAGGCGGCACGCGCCGCAGAGGCGGCCGGCGCGGACATCATCGACATCAACATGGGTTGTCCGGTGCGCAAAGTAATCAAAACCGGCGCCGGTGTTGCCTTGATGGAAGATGGAGAGCTGGCGGCGCGGCTTACTGCCGCGGTGGTCAAGGCGGTGAGCGTTCCCGTGACGGTTAAGATCCGGTCTGGACTCAGGCGTGATTTAACGGCCAAAGAATTCGCCTTGCGTCTGACCGATGCCGGGGCTGCGGCAATCTGCATACATCCAAGGCTGGCGGAACAGGGACAGAAGGGGTTGGCAGACCATTCAGTAAGTGCCGCGCTGGCTGCCATGTTGACAGTGCCGGTCATTGCCAGCGGTGATATTTACCATCCGGATCAGGCTGCCGCTTTACTCCGGGCTGGCTGCGCTGCCGTGATGATCGGCCGCGGCGCACTGGGAAACCCCTGGATTTTTGAGGATCTTCTGGCTGGAGCCGAGCCCCGTCGGCGCCCGATCGAAAAAGTGCTGGCGGAGATGGGACGCTTCTACCACGACGCCGCCGCAGAAATGGGCCAGGAGCGCGCCGGCCGCTACCTGCGCAAGTTTTACGGCTGGTATCTGAAACCGTTCAAACCCGACGCGGCGCTGCGGGACGGACTCAGGCGGGTGGACGGGTTTGCAGAGGCAGAACTTCTTATTCGCAGTTATTTAATTCAGGGTCAGGTTTAACAGGGGAAAACGGATCGCCAGGGAAAATGATTCGCCCTCGGCGGAAGAATCAGACAGCTGCCGATGATTCTTTAATTCATCTTCTGGAGCTATACAAAGTAGCTGCTTCCACGTCGAGTGCTTCCTCCCGCATCTGCAGGTCGCTGTACTCCTGCTCCAGCGGTTTGATCTGGCTTTGCCACCAGGAATCGATGGCATTGCCGGCAATCGAAGCCGAAAGCAGTTTTTCTTCCAGTTGAATAGCGGCCCGCTGCGCCCTTCCCTGGTCACCTGCTCCGGCGGCATCGGCCAGCTGGGCGGCGAGCGCCGACAGTTCGGCATTGTCAGCAGCGGTCTTCGAAAGTTCCGGCAGGATCTCAAAACCAGTTTGCCTGTAGGACTCCTCCAGCTGTTTTTGGACCTGCGAAAAAGACCGGGCAATCTGGCCCAGCGATTCACTGGCTTCGACCGGACTCGACTGCACCCTTCCCATAGCTGCCTGGAACTGGCCGAATAACCGGTCCATCTCCTGGACAGAACTGAAAACGACGGAACCTACCGCATATAGCTGTTGCAAGCGGCTGACAATTTCGACCAGGCTTGCGATTTGTTGCTCGCGGATTGCCGCTGTTTCCTGCTTTTTTTGCAGATATTCGTTTTGCCATTCGGGCAAAAGAGGCATTGTCGCGGCCGAGCCAGCGTCCAGCTCAGCCTGCCTGACCTCGGTTGCAGCCTGTTCCAGGAACGGCTTCATCTCCTGTAGCGCAGTCGAAGCAAGATTGATGTTGTCGAGGGAGGTGAAGCTCTCCGAGCTGAGTTGTTCAAGCTTTATATCGCCCATGAGACCGTTGGCCTTTTCCATGTGGGAGTTGGCGCTGTTCAACAGGTAGTCCGCCCGTTTCACCTGCAGCCATTTCAGCCCGTGCCAGCCGCCGACGGCGAGGAGAATGGCCGATACCAGCAATATGAATGCGAGTAAATATCTGTTCAATGGTTTACCGCCGCCAGCAGGGTGATCCAGCCTGGCCGGCTATATCCTGGTCCGGAATGCATTGCTTACCCGCCGGTCACGTAGAGTAGCCACTCGTTCTCGAACTCACTCCAGCTGATGCCGAGCACCGAACGAAAAACCTCATCGACCAGTGTGTCCTGATCCTGCTTGTCATTTTCCCGCCGGCGGAATTCCCTGAGCAGCGCCAGTACCTTCTCATTGCTGTACTTCTGCTCCAGCAGGGTAACAGCCGTATCTGCTTCTTCATAGGCCAGCGCCGCCGCCTCGGTGGTTAACAGTATCGAGAAGCCACCTGGTTGATAGATGTTCCGCAGCGTTGGGCTGATAGAACCGCCGCGACGCAGCTGGTCTTTCAGCAGACTGGCGTCCTCAATGCCAGCGACATAGTCGGCCAGTCCTTCGACCAGGAACGGTGGCGTCCGGTTGCCGGTCTGGGGGAAAAGGGCGATGTGAGTGAGCTCATGAGCGAGCATCTGCTGGTTATAACCGGGATTGCTTTTATCAGTCTGGTCGAATACCTGGGAATCGACGATTATCTCGCCACCCTGTCCGGCCTTTTCACCCAGCTGTCTTGAGGCGCCACCGGTCCATTCCTGCCACTTGCCGGGGTAGGTCTGGTCGATCTCCTCCTTGCCGGGGTAGACCTTGACCGGCACTTTGGGAAGGGGGTCTCCAGGGATGACTTCCTCCAGGCGGGGCAGTGACGCTTCGGTCATTCGCAGCACCTGCTCGGCGACGCCGCGCTGGGACGCCTGGTACATCACTATTACGCGGTCGCCGTTCAATACTTCGACCTTGCCGAAATCCTCGAAGCGGGCATCACGTTTTTTGCCGAGCACCAGCTCGTCGGCGTCACCGGCAAGTTTCCAGGTATCGCCTCGTTTAACCAGCAGGCAGGCGGTGCGCTCCAGATCAGGCAGCTCCGGGAAGCTGTCCTGAAGGGTATAGGCGGTATTGACCTTGGCGGCGACTGTTCCAGGTGCGGTCTCACTCTGGCTGATCAGTCCCAGGTAATATTGGTTGAATGGCACATCGATGAGCCGGTCGAAGCGCTGTAACTCCTGCGCCACAAAGGCGGGATTGTCTCTATCGAGGACGCTGGCGAACTTGTCCCGATCTTTTTCAACGAGCGCACTCGTGTAGATGTCCAGCGTCTCCTGAACGCCGTTCCCGTTACCGGCGGCGACGGTGCCGACGGGTGTGGCCCAGTCAATATTGACGGGTGTTTCGCCCAGGCAGCCGGTAATGCTGGAAATGATAATTACGGCGGCAAGCAGCAAGAATACTTTGTCGACAGCGAAAAAAGTACGATCACGATAATTGCCGCGGCGTGGAGCGTTCACGCCGGAATTGCTTTTTGAGGTTGCTCTGCCATGCCCGGGATTGTTGATTGCGGAAGCAGCCATCTAGCGAGTCGGCCCTGATTTCGGTTTTTTCAGAAAGCTTTCCAATTCCGCGACGCCTAGTGTGTTCAGCACCGAACCGGCCTCGATCCAGCCGCGGCGAGCCGTTGCAACACCATAGCGCAGCAGATCCAGCTGCTCCGGCCGGTGGGCATCGCTGTTGATGACCAGCATTACCCCGGCCGCCTGGGCCGCGCGGGCATGCAGGTCGTTCAGGTCCAGGCGCTGGAAGTGCGAGTTGATCTCCAGGGCCGTGCCGGTGCGGGCGGCCATGTCAATGATAGCCTCCATATCAACCTCATACGGTTCGCGGCGGTTGATCAGCCGTCCGGTCGGGTGCCCGATGGAACGCACGTAAGGGTTCTCCATCGCCGCCCGCAGGCGTTCCATGATCTGTCCCCTGTCCTGATTGAAGCCAGAGTGGATCGAAACAGTAACGAAGTCCAGTCGCGCGAGTGATTCATCCGGCAAGTCCAGCGAACCGTCGGACTTGACGTCCACCTCGGCGCTGGCAAATACGTGGAAACTGTCGAGCTCTTTATTCACCCGGGCGATCTCAACCAGCTGTTCCTCGAGCCGCTCCGGAGTCAGCCCGTGCACCATGCCCAGTGACTGGGTATGGTCGGAAACGGCGATATACTGGTAGCCGCGATCCTTCGCCGCCAGCGCCATCTCCATGATGGTAGCATGGCCGTCGCTCCAGTCCGAGTGCAGATGCAGATCGCCCTTCAGATCACCAGTCTTGATGAGATCCGGCAGGGAGCCAGCGGCCGCCGCTTCGATCTCGCCGCTGTCTTCACGGAGCTCCGGCGGGATGAACTGCAGGCCCAGCAGTTGATATACCTCCGCTTCCGTGGCGCATTCGTGGACCTTGCCGGAAGAAGTCTCCTCGACGCCGTACTCACTGACTTTCAGTCCTTTAGAGATTGCCAGCTCGCGCAGGGCGACGTTGTGTTCTTTAGAGCCAGTGAAGTGTTGTAACAGGTTGCCGTACTGTTTGTCGGGCACCACCCGCAGGTCGATCTGCAAACCGGTGTGGCTGCGCACCGAGCACTTGGTGGGGCCATGAGCGATTATCGCGGCCACCATCGGCAGGGCGGAGAAGGCATCGGTCAACAACTCCGGTTCGGTAGAAGTGGCAATGATATCCAGATCCTTCACCATCTCCTTCATCCGCCGGACGCTGCCGGCGCAGCTGACGTTGTGTGCTCCGGTGATTTCCCTGAGTAAACCTGCAACTTCCTCGGCGACAGGCAGAACCTCGCCCAGCAGAAGCCTGTCCCCACGCGCCTTGAGGCGCTGAATGGCTTTTAATATATTGTCCGCCGACTTCTGCCCCATGCCGGGCAGGCCAGCAATACTGCCATCGCGGGCAGCCGCCTCCAGCTCGGCTATTGTAGAGACGCCCAGCTCCTCCCAGACCCGCCGGGCGGTCCTGGGACCGATGCCCTGCACCCGCTCCATCTCGACCAGGGCCGGTGGATATCTCTGGAAATATTCCTCCAGTTCGCCCAGCTTGCCGCTGGCGGCGATTTCCTCGATCTTGGCGGCGATCTTGTCACCGATATCGGGAATTTCGGTAAGCGTGCCGGCGGCCGCCCGTTCCTCGATGGAGAAGTTGGCCTCGGCCACGCGCCTCGCCGCCTTCTGCACGGCGAGGAACCTGAACTTGTTGACGCCGTCAAGCTCCATCAGCTCGGCCAGGGTCTCAAGGATGTTGGCTATTTCGGCGTTTGTGGGCAAGGCGTCACTCCGATGGCGGCGGCTGCTGACCTTTCAGGCTGCGTCTGCACAAGGCATTCAGCTGTCAAAGGCTCTGGTTGGATAATACCCGCTGGTAGATTTTTCGCGTCTCCTCGGCGGCGGTTCGCCAGCTGTAGATGGCGGCCCGCCGCTTCCCTTTTTCGATGAGCTCCGATCTGATTTCCCGGGAAGAGAGCACCAGCTCCAGGGCGCCCGCCAACTCGGCGGGGCTGCGCGGGTCCACCAGTACGGCGGCGTCGCCGACCACTTCCGGAATGGAGGTGGTATTGGAGGTGACCACCGGCGTGCCGCAGGCCATCGCCTCAAGCGGCGGCAGGCCAAAACCTTCGTAGAGGGAAGGAAAGACCAGGACCTCGGCGAGGCTGTAGATCGCGGGCATATCAAGGTCGTGCGCATAGCCGGCGAAGTGGACACCTTCCAGATCGAGGCCGGCGAAGGCCTCAGCCGGACCGACGCCGCAATAATCCACGCCGGTAACAACCAGCTGTACGTCGGCATGGACACGTCTGATCTGACTGAAAGCCTTGATCGAGCTGCGGATGTTCTTGCGTGGCTCAGTCGAGCCGACGCAGAGGGCGAAGCGCGGCGGCAACTGGTAGCGGCTGGTTACTGTTGCCAGCGCCGTCTCGTCGGTGACCGGCCGGAAATTGTCACTGACACCGTCGGCGACCACGCTGATTTTCTCCGGGTCGATGCCGCTCCAGTCGAGGATATCGCTGCGGGAATAATCCGAGATGGTGATGATGTGGTCCGCGCTTTCCACTTTTTCCCGCAAGCGATGTTCATAAATACGTGCCCGCGCCGGGCTGTAATAGTCAGACGCCAATCGCACCAGAATAATGTCATGCAGCGTCATGACGCAGGGACAGGGCAGCCGCGATGGTGTGGGCAGACCCATGTCCCGGGGTGCGTGATAAATCTCGACGCCGTGTTCGGATAGTTCCCTGGGAAGCCGATATTCCTTATAGAGGTAGTTGGCCACCCGTTCCGTGTAGGAGATTTTGTGATATGAATCCCCCGCCATCCGCTGATCCCGAGCGAAGAGCATCACCCGGTCACCCAGGTTCAGCCGCCGCAGGTTCTCGACGAGCTCGTGAGTGTAGGTGGAGGTTCCAGTTCGGTGGAACAGGAGGGGCAGGCCTTCGATACCGATTCTCATGAATCAAATCCTATAGGGTTGGGCAGCAAATTTGAAGGATATGGGAGCGGCGGGGATAACTTACAAATAAGAGCCCGGCATTTCTGGGGCAGCACGGTGAGCCCCTGGAGGCATTTTCAATAGAGATGCACGATGCCTCTGGATATGGTGAAGTATTCAGAATCAGAATCACTCGACGAAATTACATATTGCTTACATTGAGATGATATTTATTGTGATTCAAATATGAATCGGCACCAAACTCCCTGCTATTATTTGCTAAGGTATGACAGGGAATAAGCTTTAAGCGGGGTATGGATGATTATGCGTGGTAAGAAAAAGTACTTGATAGGAACAGTAGTCGTTGCTCTGTTTCTAATAACTGCATTTTTCGTTTTTCCTGGATTCAGCGGTCAGACCCCACCCCCAGAAGCAATCAGCGGTGACCTTGTGCAAACCGGCACCGATTTCGAATCCGGCGAATTGAGCGGCACAAGCGTCGTTCCCATGGCCGGAGGTCGGGAGCTGGCACTTTCGCTGCAGCCATCACAGCCACAAGGTCGATATCTCTCCGAACCTCAGGCGGCCGATTACACTTTCAACGCCCTCGGGCTTCACTGGAAGGCTGATCTACCTGCTGGGGCTAGTGTGAAAGTGGAAGTCCGCTTCAGCCAGGATGGCAACCAATGGGGTGACTGGCAGCCGGTGAGTGAAGTAGTAGACGATTTACCCAACCACATCGCTAGCACTAAATCCGCAGGGGAGACAATCGGCGATCTGGTTTTCACAGATGCCGGCCGATTTTTTCAGTACCGCATCGACTTAACCGGCAGCACCACTGGTCAAGGGCCGGCGGTTACAAAGATGACGGCCAGTTATATCGACTCCAAGGGCTATCATGATTCACCGCTCTCTTTATCAAATATCACCCGAAACATCAGTAGCGCCCTAGCCCCGAGCTCGGCTAGCGCTGATCTCAATTACGTCCCGAGAACCCAGTGGGGCGCCAACGACGCCTATACGCAGGTGAACTGGCCTCCCGAATATGCACAGCCGCAGAAGATCGTCCTTCATCACACAGCCGGCGCCAACTACGATCCGGACCCGTTTGCCACGGTGCTCGGCATATATCAATATCATGCTGTCAGCCTCGGCTGGGGCGATATCGGCTATAACTTTCTTGTTGACGAGCTGGGTCGGGTCTACGAGGGCCGCATGGGCGGCAATGGCGTCATCGGCGGTCACGCATTGGGTTGGAACACCGGCTCGATCGGCATCTCCGTGCTCGGTAACTACGAAGCGCACGATATCAATACAGCCATCTATAACGCAGTGGCGGAACTCATGACCAGGAAGGCCAACGAAAATTACATTGATCCTTACGGGAGTGATTATTTCGTCCACTACGAGGGTTGTCCGGGTAACTGCTATCCGGTTGGCGGTTACTCTGCCAATATTCTGGGACATCGCGATCTCGCCGGGGACTACACTGCTTGCCCTGGAGATTATCTCTATGCTTATTTGCCTTATTTCAGGACGGCGGCATATATCAAATATTCACCAATTCCGATAGTCGGCGGCATCCGTATCAAGTGGGATAGCCTGAATGGTGCTCCCGGGCGGCCAATACGCGCCGAATATTGTTTGTCAAATCCCAGTGGTTCGTGCCCTGGTGAGGCA
>JAENWV010000038.1 GCA_016650015.1 Thermoleophilia bacterium
CAGGATTGCATAGTCGTCGGGGTTGACCTCGTCAAGGGTCTTGTCCACGGCCACTTCGTAGCCATGCTTGCCCTTGATGGCCCCGCGGCTCAGGGAGGCCACTGCCACTTCGACTCCCGCCTCCTTCAGCCGGTAGTAGGGGACTAGCAGCTCAGAGTCCTCAAAATTGTCCGCACTTATAATCAAGGCTTTCATATTTCCTCCGTATTTGTGACCCTTTTATTCCTCCCTCGGCTTACTTCGGCATCAGCTGCTGCAGGCGTTGCGGCTCCTCTCCCAGCCACTCCGGGTTCTGGGCGGTACCGTCGAATATGGATGTGGTCTTGAATGGCTCGAAATCGCCGCGCGCCGCCGCCGCGGCGGTTTTCGACAGCAAGAACCGTACCTCCTCATCGCTCATCGGGCGAAACGTCCGCACTGCTTCGCATGCCTGATCCAGAATCTCCATGCTGTCGATACCCGTTATGACCACGGAAGTGGGTAGATTCAGCGCGTAATGCAGGCACTCGATCGGTGTCACTGTTTTCGACTTCAGCAGAATCCCGTTCGTCATACTCTTCATCCCGAGGACCCCTGTTTTCCGCTTTACCAGTTCCGGCAACACCTCTTTTTCAAAACTCCGATAATGCGCGTCCATTACGTTGAGCGGCATCTGGACCGCATCGAAAGCGAAACCGTAATCCGCCGCCACTTGCAGCATATACAGATGGATCCTTGGATCCTTGTGCCCCGTGAAACCGATATAGCGAAGTTTTCCCGCTTCCCGGGCCTCCACGAGTGCGGCATTGGCCCCTTCGTCATCAAAGATCCGGTGCGGGTCTTCGTAACGGAGCACCTCGTGGTGCTGGACGAGATCGATCATGTCCACCTGGAGGCGACGGAGCGATTGATCGAGCTGCCTCGCCGCTTCTTTCTTTGATCGGCCATCGATCTTCGTCATCAGAAATACCCTGTCCCTGTAACCATCGCGCAGCGCTTTGCCCATGCGGATCTCGCTGGCCCCCTCGTTGTAATCCCAGCAGTTATCCATGAAGTTGATGCCGCGGTCTACGGCGGTGCGAATGATGCGGATGCTCAACTGCTCATCCACCCCGTTCAAGCCAATATGCCAGCCCCCGATCCCGATCGCCGAGACTTTCTCTCCCGTGCTGCCAAGCGTTCGGTAGAGCATCACTTGTATATCTGTGGTGTTTGACATGGTTTCACTCCTGTTGGTCAGGCCGTCCCCACGGTCCTTAGATGGCGGTAGTAGATTTCCCCTTTTCTTCACCCCTGTCTCACTTCGCATACCAGTTTGAAAGGTACTTTCCATTTTTAAGTGAGACACTTTGTCTCACCTGGCCGAAATCAGGCGGGCGCGGGAACCCCCAGGTCGATATCCCAGTGCTCCTCCAGCAGGTCGACCGCGAATCTCGCCTGGCAAATGGGGTTGTTACATGTCAGCGTCGATCCGCTGGCGAGGGACAAAAACCCTTGGCCGCGCTTCGGGCATTCGAGCCGGTGCTTTTCTCTTCCATCATTCGCCCATTTCCGTTTATTCGATCGGCGCCGGGCCGCTATTCCGCGCCCTCTCCAGGGCCCTCGCGGTCTCATCATCGACCGCCGTCAGGTCCTGACTCTCGTCAACAGGGCAGGAGGCAATTTAACAATATTTTGGAAATAAAGTAAATCGGATTCGTAAGGAGTGCGTAAAAAAGGGGAACTTCAGGCGCGGGCTAAGATCACGCGGGTGTGGCGGAGCTCGCCGTGGGTGCTGCGGATGCCCACGTAGCCGGCGGCGCTGAGCAGCCTGCGGATATTCCTGAACTCGTCGGGTGTGATCTCGATCAGGAGCCAGCCGCCCGGGCGCAGCCATTTAAGGCCCTCGTCGACGACGCGTCGGACAAGTCCGAGCCCGTCCACCGAGCCATCCGAGAGCGTGTGGCGCGGCTCGAATTTCTTGACCTCGACGGGCAGATCGGCCACCACCTGGCGCGGGACATAGGGCGGGTGGATGGTGACTACGTCGACTCCGCCCTGCAGGCTTCGCGGCAGCTTCGAGAAGAGGTCGCTCTTAAGGAAGGTGGCGTTGCCGCCGTCGAGCGCCGCGGCGTTGGCGCGCGCCTGGCTGAGCGCTTTGGCGGAGATGTCCAGGCCCCAGACCCTGGCATGTGGGACGGCGCGGGCGGTGGAGATGACTATGGGGCCGATGCCGGTCGCAAGGTCGACGTGGACCGGGCTGCGGCGCCCGTGCAAACGGCGGATCGCCTGGGAGGCAAGGAATTCGCTGGTCAGCCGCGGCACGAACATGCCCGGCTTTATTCCCAGGCGGAAGTCCCTGAAGTCGATCCAGCCGACTATATAGGCTAGCGGCTCGCCGGTGGCGCGGCGCCGGACCATGCGTTCGAAGCGCCGCCGGACTTCAGCCCGCACCTCACCGCCGTAATTTAGCTCCTCGCCGTTGGCGTGGTCGAGCATCTCCCAGGCGTCGTCTTCCTCGTAACCGCGCAGGCCGAAGTTCTCGTTCGCGGACACGAGGACCTGTTTCGCTTCTTTTATGAGGTCCTCAGCGTACATGGCAATTTCCAATCCTAGCAAAGTCAGAATGGTATGGAGTAATGGTATTATGTGGTCTGGTTTCCGGAGTGTTGGGACCGGAGAAAGGGGAAAAGCCGACGAGGGAAAACGATGCTCGCGAAGATCGCACTTTTTTCATTCGGCGGATTCAACTCGCAAGTGCAACACGAGGTCGTTTTAAGAGGCAGGCTGCGGTAAAGTCACGAAGTTGAAAAGCAAAATATGCCAATTAGCAGGCAAAAAAATTTGGCGGGAAGGCGTAGGAATCGAACCTACCAACGACGCAGGGGTTTTAGCTAAATTACCGCCGCCTACCGGTTTTGAAGTTCGGTACTTGTCTTAACTTCTGTTACCCAATAGTCCTTTTTAGTGCTTTCTAATTGGGTTCCCGAAGGGTCTGCTTCCCTTCTATTGCCTTCTGATCACAGCAAGTCCCAGCTATTTTGTTAGCAAAATGTTAGCGTTTTTCGACTCACATTGGGCACAAAGCAAAGCCATTTTGTACCACCCCAGGGTGTCAACGAAAGCGGCTCAACTCCAACTCCAACTCCACCAAACCGGATCTGCTAATGCGGTGGCGCATTCTCCACGACACGAACCTCATATTCGCTGGGTATGAGCGCTCCGCGTTCAAAAAGGCCCAGGAAAGCATCCACTACCCGGGGATCGAACTGGGTGCCGGTGCAACGTCTTAGCTCTACCTCGGCATCCTCATGTGGACGCGCGGCCTTGTATGAACGCCGGTCTACCATGGCGCTGTAAGAATCAACCGTCGTCAATATGCGTGCCCCGATAGGTATATCCTCACCTGCAAGTCCATCGGGATAGCCGTTGCCATCGTATCGTTCATGATGATGGCGCACGATATCGGCGGCGCCCGCCAGCCGGGGAATGGGTTTGAGGATATCGGCGCCTATGGCGGCGTGCGCGCGCATTTGCACCCATTCTCCATCGTTGAGTTTTCCAGGTTTGTTCAGGATAGTGTCGGGAACACCGATTTTGCCCACATCATGGAGGACGCCGCCATAGCGTATATCTTCGAGTTCGTTATCCGATAGTCCCAGCTCCTTACCGACCAGCATCGCCACCCGGGAGACGTTGTCCGCGTGGTTCTTGGTGTAGGTGTCCTTGGCTTCAACGGCGTTCGCGAGGGTGAGGACTGTTTCCAGGTATGCCTGCTCGAGGTTGGAAAATAGTTGCACTCGTTGAAGGGCGGCCGCAGTCTGATCCGCGATACCCTTGGCCAGGCTCAGTTTTTCCGGCGTGAAGGGCTCACGGTTTTCGCTACGCATCTCTCCAATCAGGAGGACGCCCGATGCCTGTTCTCCTATCCTTATAGGCACCAGACAGATGGTTTTTGCGAGGTTCAGAGTCAGCGTCTTCCGCTCACTTTCAGTGAGGTCATTAACTTCGCTGCTTTTTACAATCACGGGCTCATCGTGCTCAAGAACTTGTTGCAGGAACGGAGAATTGGCTGCCGGTATGCATTGAAGATCCAAATTCTGGATATCATCCCTGACCGGGTACGTTGTGCGTACGACAACATTTCCATTCTCGATAAGCAGGGCACTCATATAAGTCGAATGAATCGTCTCCGTGGCGCGGCGGACAATGAGATCGAGTATCTCCTCTGACTTGGGAGCAGCGGTAGACAATTCGCGGGAGATTTCATACAAGGCTGCCAGCTCTGACCGCCGGGCACTTTCTTTTTCAAAAAGCCTCCGGTTCTCTTCGTTGGTGCGAATCAGCTTTCGGGAAGCGTTACGCACGATTCCGAAGAGCGCTAAATATAAAACCGCCAGACCAAGGCCCAGAATGAGTCCGACAGACCGGCGCATCGTGGCTATCTGCGTGTCGAGCACTTCCATGTCATGGTAGATTTCGTAGGCTCCCTGCACTTCATCCGAATCCTGGATTCTGATGGGCGCGAGAACCTCGATCAGTCGGTCATACTGGCTCGGACTGGCGAAGTGTTCTTCCGTCGGCGCTGTGATATCGGAAATGACTTGACCATCGAGAGCATTCGCAAGTTTTTCATAGATGGGTACCAATTGCCCCACCATCTCCAAGTCGTTCGAGTATATTATCTGTCCCGAACGATTGTGGATCACGATGCGCACGATGTGATCGTGGATGATTTCATTGCGGATAAGCGCGTCGATCTCCTGCAGACGGGCTGGATCGGGAGGTGCGGCGAGGTCTGAAGAGCTGAGGTTATTATCAAGTACCGTTTCAACCTGGTCGGCGGCATTGTTGGCCTCCTGGAGGATAATGTTTTGCTCCAGAAGGCGCTGCATGCCCCAGACACCGACGATTCCCACGATTGTGACGATTATCAGCGCCAGCAGTGAGAACCGGGTTAGAAGACTGGACTGCTTGAAAAGGTTGCCGAGTCGGTTGATCATCTCGCTTACTTTATTACTCAATACTCGGTATATCCCTTTACCGCCACCTCAAGATCATTTAAGGATGAAAGGATCGAATAGCTACCGATAACGTCCACCAAAAACCGATCCTCAGAAAACCTTGGGTTAGCAAATGTTAGCGTTTTGTTAGCAAAAGCTGCATACTCTCTTTTTTAAAGATTAGATATGCAAGAGCAGAATATGCCAAATAGCAGGCAAATAAGTGGCGGGAAGGCGTAGGAATCGAACCTACCAACGACGGGGTTACCGCCGCCTACCGGTTTTGAAGTTCGGTGCGGGTCTTGCCTTCTGTTACCTTCTAGTCCCTTTTAGTGCTTTTTAATTGGGGTTCCCGAAGGTCTGCTTCCCTTCTAGTACCTTCTGGTCACATCTAGTCCCAGCTATTTTGTTAGCAAAATGTTAGCGTTTCTAATGGCAAAAATCCTGTGCCGAAGGTGGGAATTGAAGCCACACCGGGGGGTGACCCCCACCGGATTTTGAGTTTAGCACGTCTGCCAGTTCCGCCACTTCGGCACGGTTGAGCGGGGTGGAGCGAGGGTTGCCTCAAACAAACGGGATTCTACGGCATCAGCGGAATAAAAAGCAGCCGCGTTTAATCTAGCCGCTCACTGCCCACACGTGGAATCTCGCGTATCGTTTTCGCCCGACGCCTACAGCTCCTTTATTCAAATAGAGCGCCCAGGCCCAGTCCGGCTCGAACATGCTCGTGGTCGAAGACCAGTACACTTCCTGGCATCTCTTAAAAGGATGGCTGGCGGGCAGAGCGGGGTCGTGCCGGCTCATGTCCACAAGCGATTCCAGCTCGTTGATGTTGGGCAGGCGCCAGCGGCCCGCAGCGGCATATTTTTGATTTGAGTTCTCGGCCCCTGTTACTTCTGCGGCATTTAAATCTCTCACTACCTGCAGCGCTTCTTCCCATAAGACCGGCTCCCCCGTGAGGTTCGCTGACCGCCGCCAACGCAGGTTCGTCAGACGGTCCAGCGCGACATGCTGGCCTCCGCCAGGCGGCGCCTTGTTGCTTCGCTCTTCGAGTTCAAACCTGGGTTCCGGCCAGACCCGGCCGAATGGCGAGTCACCCGCCTGCCCCGTCGCCGGCAGCACCCCGCTTCCCTGGCCCCTGACCGGCCACACCAGGTAGTACCGATTCTTCTCCCCATAGAAAGTGCGGCCGCCCTCCGTATGCACGTACCAGGCGAATGCGGGATCGACGGCGGCGGTCGTGGAACTCCAGTACCATCCAAGGAACACATTCGTGAAGGGATGGCCTTCGGGTAGGGCTGGTTTCCGGGTCTGGTGGCTGATGAGACTCCGCAGCTCACGCCGGTTCGGTAGACGCCAGTCATCGAAGCCGTGCGTCCGCTCCCGGTTCATCCGCGCCACGAAATCAAGAGCCGCCCGCCAGTCCAGCGGAAATTCGGCGGGGTCGGCGTCACGGGTCCAGGTGAGACCGGTGAGGAGATCTGTCACGGTCTCACCTTCGACGGCGAATCGGGGTGTCGGCCAGGGCATGCCCATGGCGTACTCAGCGTCTTGGCCACTGCACGCGCAGGGTATCTCCTCGCCGCTGACGTCGTGGCAGGAGGTCTGACCTGTCCATATAAAGCCGCTGTATTCCATGCATCAAGAGCCTATTGTCGCGAAATTATCTCGTTATACAGTTCGTTTAAATAATTTAGCTTCTCGGTGTTGATCCGGTAATGGACCCATTTGCCATCCCGCCTGGTGAGCACCAGGCCGGCATCGCGCAGGGCCTTTAGATGGTGAGATGTAAGATTTTGCCGCAGGCCAAGCGGTTCGTTGATATTACAGACACAGCGCTCACCCTTCTTTAAAAGGCAGAGGATCTTTAGTCGATTGATATCAGCGATGATCTTTAAGTAGTCTGAGAACTCATTAAGCTTATTGAATTCACTCCTGCCTTCAACACAATTGTTTTTCACTTGCCACCCCTTAGCAATGCAGTAATGCGTGAAATATCAAGCAATATTGATATGATATACGCTAAACACTAAATCAGTCAACAAGTTTCACTGAAATTGTAAGCAGACTTGCCTTCAAGGGAAGACCTACAGTTCAGTCGGATATTTCCTTGACGCGCAATACCCCGAGGGGGTATAGTGACAACATATCAATTGACATTGATACATGGATAGGTATTATAAAACGCTCTGTAAAGGGGATAAATGAATACAAAACGCCTTGTAATGATCCTGGGCCTTGCCGGCTTTATCGTCATGGCGGACAATTGGGTAGTCTCGCCAATCCTGCCGGCGATTGCTGAATCGTTTGATGTTGATCCGGCGCGGGCGGGCATTCTCATTGCTGTCTACATGCTGCCCTTTGGGCTGTTTCAGCTGGTTTTTGGCCCTCTCGCCGACCACTTTGGCAAACTAAGGGTTATCATGAGCACCATGGTTTTCTTTACCCTGGCAACCGCTCTTTGCGGCCTGGGTATGGGGCTTACTGACTTAAGTATCTACCGTGCCTTAACCGGTCTTTTTGCCGCCGCAACGATGCCCGTATCGCTCGCATTAATCGGCGATGTAGTGCCGCTGGAAAACCGTCAAACAGCAATTGGCACGTTTATGGGAATCGCTTTTTTGGGACAGGCGCTCTCCATGGCCATCGGTGGCACAATTGCCTTTTTCGTTAGCTGGCGGGGTGTATTTTTTGTATATGCTCTCTTAGCTGGGGCAATTACGGTGCTTCTTGTAGCAACCAGCAGGCGGCTTTCCGGTCAATTAAGCCGCAACCCAGACGCAAAAGTTATTGCCCCGTATGCCAAGCTTCTGGGACATTTCCCCAGTCTCAGGGCATATCTTGTGGTTTTCTTTGAGGGGATATTCATTCTCGGCTCCTTTTCGTATCTGGGAGCTCATATATCTAATGCCTACAATTTCGGATACCTGGCAATTGGGCTTATCATGACTGCTTTCGGTGTCGGGGCGATCCTGGCAGGCCGTGTCGGCGCCAGGATTGCCAACAAGACGGGCCGTCGTCTCCTTATTGCACTGGGGCTCCTTTTAGCCGCCACTGCCGACTTTTTTGTTGCCGGCTTCTCGGCAAATATTGCGCTCACCGTTATCGGGGTGTTTTTGCTTGGCCTTGGTTTTATGTTCGCGCATTCGACGCTCCTGACGCTTGCCACTGAATTTGCCCAGAAGTCGCGCGGTGTTGCGATGTCGCTGGTGGCGTTCTCCTTTATGATTGGCGGAGCAGTAGGTACGGGTGTCGGCGGGCGGTTTATTAATGCCTACGGCTATCGGTCCTTTTTCTCAACCTATGGGATTCTTCTCATCGTGTTAAGTTTGACGGCATATATTGCCATCTCCGAAAAGAAGCTGGTGGAAGAAGAGGCAGAGCTTGCGCTCTAGCAACGCAAATTTCAATGTACGGGGTATGCCTGATTCCAGGAGACCGTTATGACGGCAACCGATTGGAGTATGCTCGCTGCTGTGCTTGTTGCGGTTGTAGTTTCATGGATTAAGAATCCCGGGCTAACCAAAAAAGCACTGAAAATAGGCTACAAGAGCTTCATCAAGGTATTGCCATTTTTTGTGGTTGTGTTTGCTGCTATCGGCCTCTTTGAGGTGTTGTTGTCACCTGAAACGGTTGGCGGACTGCTCGGTTCATCGATGGGCATCGGAGCGCCGCTTATCGCAGCTTCGCTGGGTGGCGTCGCGTCCGGACCGCCTGCTGCTGTGTACCCTATCGGGCGCTTTCTACTCGACCAGCATGCTTCGGTGACAGCGGTGGCTACGCTACTTACCGCCTGGGTGATGGTCGGTACGGTGTCGCTCCCTGCAGAGATCGCCTATATGGGCAGGCGTTTCGCCCTGGTGCGCTGGGCGGTTGCATTTATTTTCTCGATGATCATTGGCATCTCGATGGGGTGGTTGCTTTGAGGATCGTGGCCAAGAAGCTTGCAGGGTGGGCCAGGAAAAACTGGCTTCTGTTGGTTACAACCACCGCATACGCCCTGCTGGCCGCAGTGAGTTTTTCCGAGGCGAAACGGGCACTTATAATCGGGACCTCAACGTTTGCAAGTGTTGCCGTAATCCTGGTGACTGTTTTTGTCTTCATTGGACTCTTTCAGGTCTGGGTGCGCGATGAGTTTATTCTCAAGCACCTGGGAGAGGAGTCCGGTATCTGGGGGATGTTTATCGGGGCGGCTCTGGGAACGGCCATGGTTGGTCCCCTCGTGGGAATATTTCCGCTGCTTAAGATGCTCCTTAACAAGGGCACTCGCCTTGGCGTCGTGGTCGCGATCGTCTCAACGTGGGCCATCAAGGTGCCAATGATCCCGCTGGAGCTTAGCTTCTTCGGCTGGAAGTTTACGGTAGTGCGGCAGCTGCTCCTGTTTGTCTCGGCGTTTGTCATGGCGCCGGTGATTGAGTTACTGGTTGGTAAAAGAAAGTTTTTCATAGAGGATCAAGAGGATGGAGTGCGATGAAGAAGATCGTTTATCCAACAGATGGCTCGGAAACGGCTAAAGAGGCGCTCAAGGTTGTCGTCGACTTGGCGCGACAAGAGCGTTCCGAGGTGATCGTTGCGGGCGCTGCAGATTTAGGCACTGTCGAGGAGATTAAAGATACGGTGATGGAAGGCATGATAAAGGATGCGTCTAAGGGGTTTGTTACCGAGGCCACCGATTATCTGGAAAAGGAAGGCATCCATGCCAGGGGTATCGTTGAGATGGGGCGTCCAAATGAGGTAATTGTAAATAGTGCCAACAGCGAGGGGGCCTCCATGATCGTCATGGGAACACACAGGCGCACCGGCCTTGCCCGCGCAATTATCAGAAGCGTTACCGACCGCGTGATCCGCCATGCGAGGCAGCCGGTCGTGCTCGTGCCGGCAAAGGTTGAGGATTAATGTGGATATTACTTGCTATTTGTCAACGGGCTTTACCGATCCCGCCAGGGCGGTGGGTGGCCAGGAGGAGATGCTGAAACAGTTCCACACTGTGCGTGACGAGATCCGCAGCCGCATGCGCGAGTTTTTCTCGAGCGAGCTTAATCTTCCCCAAGAGAAGGGATGAAATGTCTTCAGGGACGAGCGGAAAACCTTCATCTGTCGCGACCGATCTGATCCTGCAAAAGGTGTTAGCCGGGATGCCGCCATCCCAGCCTACCGGAACCGGGGAATCCCCCGCGAAGATCGTCGGCAGGGTATCGGCTGAGATCAGCCGCTCCGAGCGCTGGGAACACCTGAAATGCAGAATCGGCGCCTTCCGGGATAACTACGTCATTTCCCCCGGTCTGTACGCTTTCGGCGAGCCTGGAATTGACGACGACGTCCTCGTGAGCGCTAATTACAAGCTCAGCTTCGACGCCCTGAGAAGGGATCTGGGCGGCCGTAACTTCTGGATACTGGTTCTGGACACGAAAGGTATCAACGTCTGGTGCGCGGCGGGAAAAGGGACTTTCGGAACCGGGGAGCTGGTCACACGGATCGCTGAGGCGCGGCTGGACGGTGTGGTCAACCACCGGCGACTCATCCTTCCCCAGCTCGGAGCGGTGGGCGTAAACGCGGCCGAGGTCCGGAGGCGGACGGGGTTCCGGGTCCGGTTCGGCCCGGTGCTCGCGTCGGATATCCCTGCTTACGTGAACGCCGGCTATAAAAAGACGAAGGAGATGAGCATCGTCCGCTTCTCGATGCTGGACCGGTTGGTGCTCACCTCGATGGAGATAAATCCCGCCATGAAAAAATATCCGTTGTTCGCGGCGGGGGTTCTGGTGCTGTTCGGCTTGCAGCGGGAGGGGATACTGTTTGCCAGCGCCTGGAATGGCGGGCTTCCGTTTCTGCTGCTCGGCCTGGTCGCCATTGTTGCCGGCGCGTTGATCACGCCGGTGCTGCTTCCCTTTATCCCGTTCCGGTCTTTTGCCATCAAAGGCCTGCTTGCCGGTTTTATCGCGGTCTTTCTCGCGTCACTTACCCCGGTGATCGCGGATTCCCAGGACGACGTGCTGCTGCGCGTAGTTACCTTTTTGTTATTTCCGGCGGCAAGTTCGTATATCGCGCTTCAATTTACGGGGTCTTCGACGTATACCGGTATGTCTGGAGTGAAGAAAGAACTGAAGATCGGCATGCCGCTCTTTATCGGCACGGCGGCTGTTTCCCTGCTGCTGCTGATCATCTTCAAGCTGAGTGAATGGGGGATCATATGAAATACCTGGCAAACGTCACGACGCTGGAGTATGACGCCGAAAAGTGTACCGGTTGTGGCAGATGCGTGGAAGTCTGTCCGCATGGAGTCTTTGTCATGGAGGACCAGAGGGTCCTGATCACGGATCGGGACCGGTGCATGGAGTGCGGGGCCTGTGCGCTGAATTGCGAATTTGGCGCGATAGCCGTGGATTCCGGTGTGGGCTGCGCCGCTGCGATCATCAATGGAATGATCACCGGTGGTGAGCCTACATGTGGCTGCGACAGCGATGACAATACGGGCTGTTGCTGCTGAGGAACGTACCGTTTCCCAATTTTGGATAAACGACCGGCTAATGAAAGCGAGAGTTCGATTCCCGTCAGCTGTCGAGTTTCGGGCAAGAAAAAATGCCTTATCTAAGGCATTTTCCAGAGGCAAATAATGGTGGGGCCGAAGGTGGGAATCGAACCCACACGGGGGGTGACCCCCACCGGATTATAAGTTTTTCCTTTTACTTTTCGCCTAATACGCCTAGTTTTAATCTCAGTCGAGAGGGCGCTTAATACGAGATAAATGTGTTAGCAAAATGTTAGCGTTTTTGTTTGTAGAAGCTCGATATTCTGATTTCCATTTTTAATAAGTTTCAGCGTGCGAGAGCAGGATATGCCAATTAGCAGGCAAATTTATTGGCGGGAAGGCGTAGGAATCGAACCTACCAACGACGGGGTTACCGCCGCCTACCGGTTTTGAAGTTCGGTGCGGGTTTTGCCTTCTGTTACCCGCTAGTCCCTTTTAGTGTTTTCAAATGCGGTTTCCGAGGGGTCGGTTTCACTTCTGGTACCTACTAGTACTAGAAAATCCCGTCCATTTTGTTAGCAAAATGTTAGCGTTTTTGTCGCACATTTCATAAAAATCTGTTTTTTTCCAACTCAGGATGTTAATGAAAGTTGGTCGACTCCACGCCGGCCCTTGGGAACGAACAAACCGTTTTGCCGAGTTTAGATTTTTTTTTACCGGGGGACAGTATCTTACTAGTAAACTTTGTGGGGAGGTTTTTCCATGAAAATATTTATCAGGTTTTCGATTGTAATACTGATTGTGGTCACGATTATGTTTGTTTTGGCTGGGCTAAGCGCCGCCGCGACCCCCATGGTTGATCTTGGTACAGCGGAGGGTTTTGCAGTTCTGGGTGGTCAGGCGGTCACGGATGTTCCCAGTTCTGTTATTACCGGAAATGTTGGACTTAGTCCAGGCGCCGGTACCGATTATGCCGGGTTAACGGCAGCCGAAGTATCGGGCACGATATATGCGGTAGATGCCACTGGTCCTGCAGGTCCCGCCGGAAATAATCCTAGCCTGGTGAATGGAGCCAAAAACGATCTGACAACAGCCTATCTCGATGCGGCTGGTAGAACACCGACAACTACATTCGTCGCAGGTGACAACCAGCTCGGCGGGCAAACCCTGACGTCTGGTGTTTATGCCTTCGGTCATGCCACAACCGCAAATATAACCGCTGCAATTCCCCTGACGCTTGATGCCCAGGGTGATTCAAATGCAGTTTTCATTTTCCAGGCTTCTTCCGACCTCGTTACAGCTTCAAATAGTGTCGTTCGGCTTGTAAATGGTGCCAACTCTTGCAGGGTGTTTTGGCAAGTTACTAGTTCCGTGACTTTTGGAACGAGGTCTACCTTTTTAGGAAATGTACTGGCCCTGACATCCATCACAGATAACGGCTACTCAACTATTACCGGAAGTCTATTGGCAAGAAATGGCCAAGTTGCTTTAAATCATACCACCGTTAACTGTGAAATTTGTGAAGTCGCGCCCACTCCCACCCCTAACCCCAACCCCAACCCCAACCCAAACCCAAACCCCAACCCCCGTCCCTTTACACAAACCCCAGGCCCCACAAGATCCC
>JAENWV010000137.1 GCA_016650015.1 Thermoleophilia bacterium
GGAAAGCGGTTCCGGAACTGATCCTCGTTTTCAAAGGGATAGTGCCACTGGGCTACCGGCATGCTGCCCGAGTCGAACCAGGCGTCAATAACCTCGGTCACCCGGGTCATCTCCTGCCCGCATTCGGCGCATTTCAACTTGATCTCGTCGATAAACGGACGGTGTAGATCAAGGTCATCGCCGGGATCGGTCATAGCCAGAGAGCGCAGCTCCTCGAGACTGCCAATGCAGCTCTCGTGATCGTTTTCGCAACGCCAGACCGGCAACGGCGTGCCCCAGTAGCGCTCCCGGGAAAGAGCCCAGTCGACGTTGTTCTCCAGCCAGTTGCCAAAGCGGCCGTGCTTGATGTGGTCGGGGTGCCAGGTGACCGACTCGTTGGCCGCCAGCAGTTCATCCTTGATAGCGGTGGTGCGGATATACCAGCTGGCTTTCGCGTAGTAGATCAGCGGCGTGTCGCAGCGCCAGCAATGGGGGTAGGAGTGCTCGTAGGGCATATAGGCCAACAGCAGACCGCGTTCCCTGAGCTCATCGACGATCTCCATGTCCACCTGTTTAACGAATCTGCCCGCCCAGGGGATAACCCGCTCCTCGAACAGGCCTTCAGAGGTAACCGCATTTATCACCGGCAGATCGTGCTCACGGCCGACTGCAAGGTCATCGGCGCCGAAAGCCGGCGCGATGTGCACGATACCGCTGCCCTCATCGGCTGAAACAAAATTGGCCGTGACAACATAATGGGCTTTTTTATCCGGCTTGATGAAATTATAGGGTGGGATATAACACTTGCCGGCAAGTTCGCTGGCTGAGATTTCGCACACGATCTCGGCGTCTTCGCCAAATACCTTTTCCACGAGCGACCGGGCCATGATCAATCTCTGGCCTGCGGCTTTGACCTCGACATAGCTGATCTGCGAATTTATCGCCACGGCCACATTACTGATCAGCGTCCAGGGCGTCGTCGTCCAGACCAGCAGCGACAGCTCAGGCTCATCGGCCAAGGGGAATTTGACGAAGATGGAGGGATCCTCCACGGTCTTGTAGCCCTGATCTACTTCGTGGCTGGAAAGCGCCGTACCACAGCGGGCACAATAAGGCACCACCTTGTAGTCGTGGTAAAGCAGGCCCTTCTTCCAGACCTCCTTGAGGATCCACCAGACGCTCTCGATATAGTCGTTGGTCAGTGTGTAATAGGCGTCGTCGGTATCGATCCAGAAAGCTATGCGCTCGGTGAGCTTCTCCCAGTCTTCCAGGTACCTGTAGATGCTCTCGCGGCAAAGTTCGTTGAACCTGGCGATCCCGATTTTCTCGATATCCTTTTTGCCGCTGATGCCCAGCTGTTTCTCGACCTCGAGCTCCACCGGCAGACCGTGGGTGTCCCAGCCGGCCTTGCGCGGAACATGGTAGCCGCACATGGTGCGATAGCGGGGGAAGATATCCTTGAAGATGCGCGAAAGTACATGATGCGAGCCCGGTTTGCCGTTGGCTGTCGGCGGCCCTTCGTAAAAGACGAACTCAGGGCCGCCCACTCTCGACTCAAGACTCTTCTCGAAGATGCGGTTTTCGCGCCAGAAATCGAGAATGCCCTCCTCGAGCGCCGGCAGGTCCACCCGCGGCGAAACCTTGCGGTAGATGTCCTTGTTCAGGTTGTCGTTTTCAGTCATCTGGTAAATTGCGGAGCCGCTTCGCGGGCCGAGTTTGTTTAGGCAAAAGACAATACAATATACGAAGAGTCCCGATACTATTGCAACTTTGGCAGCGATGCCACATGGGTATATCATATTGGCGGATGGAAGGTCGGAACCTACAGTGAAAACAAGAAGCAGTTTTACCGTTTTTCTGGCGGTGCTGGTGACGCTTCTTGTACTACTTGCCGCGGCGACCTGGATAATGCTGCGCGATGATGGCGATATCGCCAGCGGGCCACAGCGGGAACCTGGCGTTGCCGCAGTGGGGGAGCGTACGCTGGCGGAAGCGACACAGGCACGCTTTCTCAGCATATTCGCCTCGGATTCGGCTGGAGGGCTGGCCTCTTACATGGTGGGTGGCAGCACCGAGGAGTTTACCGAATTCGGCACCGCTATCACGAACTCTCAACCAGTTGAAGGAGCGAGCGATGCGACATTTTCCGACCTGCTGGTCTTTTCCTTCGGCAGCAACGACACGCTGGAATTATCATATTCACGGACCCGAAACCAGTATATATTCTCAGACAGGCTTTACCAGCCAACAACGGATCTCGCACCGATGATCGCCAAAGTGGAACAGAAATTTCAAACTTAGGATACGATGTCAATATATCTCGATAATGCCGCCAGTTCCTGCCCCAAGCCAACGGGGGTAGTTGACGCCGTGGATCAATGCTTGCGCGAATGGTGCGCCAATCCGGGCCGAAGCGCGCACAGAACCGCGGTAGCCGCGGCGCGGGTGATCTTTCAGACCAGGGAGAAAGCTGCGCGGTTCCTGAACGTTGGCGACAGCTCAAATATCATCTTCACCCAGAACGCCACCGACTCGCTCAACACCGCGATGCGAGGCCTGCTGGCTCCCGGAGACCATGTGGTCAGTACGACTGTCGAGCACAACGCGGTATTGCGTCCACTCAAGGTCTTCACCGGCGAGGGGGTCAACGTGACGCTGGTGCCATCGGATGCCGCCGGCCTGGTCGATAAGGATCAGATCCTGGCAGCGATCAGGCATTCGACAAAACTGGTGGTTCTGACTCACGCCTCCAACATTACCGGAGCCATCCAGGCGATACCGGAACTAAGCCTCGCCCTGAAGGAGCGCGGCGTGCCGCTGCTAGTGGATGCCGCCCAGAGCGCCGGCACTATCCCGCTCGATATGGAGAAAATGCCGGTATCGATGCTGGCCTGCACCGGACACAAGAGCCTGATGGGGCCCCAGGGCGTCGGGCTGCTGTATATTTCGCCGGAAATCGAGCTGCGATCAGTGCGCCAGGGCGGGACCGGCACCAACTCGGAAGATGATCAGGACTCGCTCTCCCGGCCAGATCGCTATGAGCCAGGCACGCTGAATACGCCGGGCATAGCAGGGCTTGGCGCCGGTTTTGATTTCCTGGAAGCCGAAGGAGTAAAAAAGCTGCGGGCACACAAGGCTGGCTTGACCACGCTGCTTTACGAAGGCTTGGCGGCTATTGGACCAGTAGATGTCTATGGGCCCGCCAAAGAAGAACCTCGAGGGCCGCTGGTCGCTTTTAATATCGGCGAGATGCCATCCTCTGAGGTCGCCGGCAAACTCGACCGCGAATATGAAATCGCCTCCCGCGCGGGGATACACTGCGCTCCCGGAGCTCACCGGGCGATGGGAACATTAAAACGGGGAGCCGTGCGGTTGAGCATTGGGCCGTTCAATACTGAGGCCGATATCGAGACTGCCCTGGAAGCAGTCGAGAAGATCGCCGCGGGGGCCTGATGGCGTGAGCCGGCCACTTCCCGAATGCGCCACGATGGCCATAGGCAGTCTTCCTCACACCGACCCGTCGGCGGCGGTCGACGCAATGATCAGCTATAACCCATTGTGCCCCGGGTGGCCGCAACTGCCAAAAGTCGATTTCCGGGAAGGCATGTATATCCAGTATGCGGAAAGCATGCCCGCCGCGGTAGTAGAGGAAGAAAGCCGCCGTATCTGGTTCGACCTGGAAAAGGCGCCCATGGAAATGGCCGATTTTTACGAACACTACCTGGCCGATGATGTCGATTATTGCGCCATCTCGGCTGATTACGCCCGTGGACTTGACCTGCTCATCAAGCGCTTGCCCGTGACTGGCGCGCTTTTCACCAAAGGGCAGGTGACCGGCCCGGTCAGTTTTGGCCTGACCGTAACCGCCGGAGCGAAGAAACCGGTGCTCTATGAGGCGGACCTCTTCGAGGCAATTGTCAAAACCCTGGCATTTAAGGGGCGCTGGCAGGCCGAGATCTTCCGCAAGGTTGCGCCGAAGCAATTGCCAGTCATCTTTTTTGACGAACCTTACCTGACCCAGGTCGGCTCGGCGATGATCAGCCTGCCGCCGGAGCAGGTAATCTCCAGCCTTAATGAGTGTTATGCCGCCGTCGACGGTTTGTCCGGCACGCACGTCTGCGGCGGGACAGACTGGGCATTGCTCGCTTCAACTGAAGTCGACATTCTCCACTTTGACGCCTTCCGCCATCTGCAGGAACTGCTCATCTACGAAAAGGAGATAGCAGCCTTTATGGAGCGGGGCGGCATGCTCGCCTGGGGCATCGTACCCACCGGGCGTAAGGCATTCGAAAGCGACGCCAAAACACTTGCGGAGCAGGTAATGGCGGGAGCCAGGAAGGTGGCCTCTTTTGGCGCGGGCCTGTCAACCGCTGATGTCCTCGCTAATTCCTTTATTTCCGAGTCATGTGGGCTGGGTTCACGCGATGTCGAAACGGCCGAACACTGCCTGCAGCTCGCAGCCGGAGTTTCGGATGTTTTAAGAACACAAATATGTTAAGCTAGTCGCCGGTCCGGGTATTGATCTGCTGCTGGCGCGAAGAGTGCTGGCAGTCAGGATGAGTCCGGGCAGGGGAGAATTTATTGGATCATATGCCTGATAACAACCTACAAGCTCGCCTCAGAAGGGCTTTCGGGCAGTTCTGGAAATACTGCCTGGTCGGCGCTTCCGGTTTTGTCATCA
>JAENWV010000001.1 GCA_016650015.1 Thermoleophilia bacterium
TACGCCTGTTATGATGCCATTCGCTGCCAAAGGGTTCATCCGGGGAAACCAGAGCCATAAATGCTATATTTACACAAGGACCTGACAACGAATCCTTTAAGGTGGATATTAGTCTAACAAATGAAACATACAGTTCCCACCGATAACGAGTTGATCGAAGAGATAAAGGGAGGCAGGGCGGAAGCCTTGGAAGCCCTGGTGTCCCGGTATGAGAACAAGGTTTACAGCCTTGCTTACAGAATGATGGGAAGCAGGGAGGATGCCGAGGATGTCCTCCAGGACACCTTTCTAAATGTTGTCCGGTCTCTGGACGGTTTCAGGAGCCAGGCCAGCTTTTCTACCTGGCTGTACCGTGTAGCTACCAACGCAGCGTTGACGCGTCTGAGAAAGAAAAACAAGCGGGAAAAAGGAGAGGGTGAATTCATCGAGGAAGTATACTCGGTGAGAGATGCAGCCCATTCACAGTCGAAGCTGGTCGACTGGTCTGACGGACCTGCTGAGAAACTGCTAAATGAAGAGGCGCAAAAGATAATGGATGAGGCTGTTAATGAGCTCCCCGAAATCTACAGGGTGGTTTTTGTGTTACGCGATGTTGAAGGTTTGCCGGCATCAGAAGTCGCAGAAGTGCTGGATCTCTCAATACCAGCCGTTAAGTCACGACTTCATAGAGCGCGGCTGTACCTGAGAAAAAGGCTGTCGGATTACTTTACTGGAGGAATCAGCTGATCATGGACTGCCGGGAGATACTCGAAGGCCTTTCTGAATACATCGATGAAGAGCTCGCCGACCGGACATGCCGGGAGATAGAGAGTCACCTCAAACATTGTTACAACTGCCGGGTAGTAGTGAATACCCTGCGCCGGACAGTGACTCTTTACCATGAAGCTCCGCAACATGAAGTGCCCGGAGATGTGAGAATGCGCCTGCATAAGGTAATCAGGCTGCGAGAAGAGTCTGACTAGGTCTTTTCCCATTTTTGCAGGTAGGCCACCTGGCTTAGGGTACTGCCGTCCTGAATCTCTTTTCTTAAACGGTTCTCCCGCTCAAGTACATCCATGGCCCGATTTGCTACTTCGGCCGCCCTCGCTTTGGGTATCACCACAACACCATCATCATCTCCAACCAGCCAGTCACCGGGGTTAATCCTGACTCTCGAAATCGTGACCGGCACATCGATTTCCCCGAAACCTTTGGGCTCACCCGCAGTCGGAGTGAACTCGGATGCGAAAACCGGAAATTTCAGCTCGCTGATCTCAGGGGTGTCGCGTACCGCGCCGTAGACAATCACTCCGGCAAGCCCTCGCTCACGAGCGCTGTGTGTGGCGAGCTCACCCCAGACAGCGGGACCCACGCCGCCGGCATCAACCACGAGCACATCGCCTTTATTCGCCCGATCGATAGCTTCTACTGGCTTGGCCCAGTCTCCCGGGTAGGTACGAACAGTTACCGCGGGACCCGCCAGCCTGATGTTGGAAAACACGGGCCGTAGACCGGCAAGCTCACCTTTGCGATGCATGGCATCGGAGATGTTGGCGGTGGATACCTGTTCAAGGACAGGGAGAATATCAGTAGTGCTCGCACGTTTGTATAGTGTGGTCCTCACAGCTTTCCGAGAATCCATTGCCTGCCGTATCTGCCTGGCTGCCTCCTCGGCATTGACAGCCTTGATGATCGCACCGCCGACGACAATGATGTCAGCTCCCGCCGCCGCAGCCTCGGCTGCGGTCTCTGAATTTATTCCACCGGCGACCGAAACAGGAATGCTTACAGCATCCTTTACCCGACGAATCAGATCCAGAGAAGCCTTCCCCTGCATCTGCTGGTCGATTGCAGTATGTATGCCCACATAATCGGCGCCCATAGCCTCAACCTGCCTGGCACGCTCCGCGGGATCCGGGACCTCGATCATGTCCACAATGATTTGAAGACCATAATTTCGCGCAACTTCGATACACTCAGCGATTGTCGCGTCGGAAGCCGCACCTAGCACTCCGGCAACGCGAGCACCGGCTTTGGCCGCCGACTCCATCTCAAACCGGCCGGCGTCCATGGTTTTAAGGTCAGCGACAATCACGCGATCGGGCCAACGTCTCTTCATCTCGCGCACAACCTCGAGCCCCTCACTCTTGATAAGTGGAGTGCCTGCCTCGATCCAGTCAACGCCACCTCTTAACGCTTCCTCGGCGACAGCCAGTGCCCTGGGAAGATCCAGGAAGTCCAGGGCGAGCTGCAGGATTGGAGAACCGGTGAGCGGCATATTTCAAACGCCGATCATCTGAACGACAACCCGTCGGGTGCGTCGGCGATTGTCGCAATTAATCAGCACGACCTGTTGCCAGACGCCAAGTGTCAGTTCACCTTCGATGAAAGGGACGACCAGCGACGGGCCAAGAAGTCCGGCTCGAACATGAGCGTGGCCATTGCCATCAGCCTGGTATATGTTGTGATCGTAATCCATATCGCGTGGCGCGATACGCTCCATGGCCGCCTTGAAATCGGCGACTACACCGGGTTCAAATTCCAGACAGGTTACGGCGCCAGTCGCACCCGGCACAAATACCGTGGCTGTACCGTTTTCCATTCCGCTGCCCTTCACCGCCCGGGCGATTTCTTCGGTTATGTTGATTATGTCGAGCTCCTCGAGCATGGGAAATTCAAGCTCCTTACTGTAAACCCGAGGTGCAATGGTATTTTGCGGTGATTCCTTTTTCGGGGACATACGGATTTAATCTCCCTTCGGATGCTTGTCTTGATGAGCTGTGGACTTTACCGAATCTGCGGCTTATTCCGGACCATTCATGCGGACTATCCGGTTTTCCTCATTCACAAGAACTATCCGGGGTTCATGGTCAGGCCACTCGTTGGGAACCAGGCTACCATAGGAAATAATTATTACAGTATCACCGATGTTTATTTTTCTGGCAGCTGCGCCGTTTACGCATACTTCGCCCGCATCGCCTGGAATCGCATAGGTAACCAGGCGTGCACCATTGTCGATATCGAGCACGTGGACCTGCTCATGAGTAAAAATGTCAGCAGCTTTCATCAGCTCCCGGTCAATGGTGATACTTCCCTCGTAATCGATACTGGCCGCTGTTACGGTAGCCCGGTGAATCTTGCTCTTCAGCATTATCCTGCGCACTGTTCCTCCTCTAAGGTACAATCATTAAATTATCGATAAGTCGCGCCTTGCCGACCGTGGCTGCGACTGCCGCCAGCGCTTCGCGGTCGAGGACCGCGACCGGCTCCATGGTTCCAGGATCGACTATACGGGCGTATTCGAATTCCACAAGATAATTCTGGCCTATTGCCCTGCGCATCAAGCGACGGATTTTGGATGCATCACGCTCGCCATGGGCAACAGCTTCCCTTGCAGCCAGAAGAGCCTGGTGGAGGACCGGAGCCTGGGCGCGTTCCTCGGCAGTCAGATATGCGTTTCTCGAACTCATCGCCAGGCCATCGGATTCGCGTACTATTGGGCAAACGCGGATATCGATGTCATAATTGAGATCTTTCACCATTCGCCTGATTACTGCGGCCTGCTGAGCATCCTTCTGGCCAAAATATGCCCGATCAGGATTGATAATGTTAAACAGCTTGGCGACGATGGTGACTACTCCGCGAAAATGCCCAGGCCTGCCCTGACCACAGAGAGCATCACTGATATGGCCCGGATCGATGTAGGTATCGAAGCCCTTCGGGTACATCTCGGCCGGATCTGGCGTAAAAACCAGGTCTACATTTTCCCTGCCCGCCAACTCAAGATCGCTGGCAAGATCACGTGGATAGGCTTCCAGATCCTCAGTCGGGGCAAACTGTGCTGGATTCACAAATATGCTTACTACCACCAAGCCACAATCCTGTCTGGCGGTGCGCATCAGGCTCAGGTGGCCCTCGTGAAAGAAGCCCATGGTGGGAACAAGGGCGACCGTCTTCCCAGCCTGCCTTCTGTATTCATCTAACCGGCTTTTGACCTTGGAAATTGTCTTCATAACGTCGGTCACTGCGGCCCCTTCATTTCCCTGTTTCGGAAATCGAGGCGACGTGACAGTTATCAAGATCGTCCTTACGTGGAGAGAAACACAGAAAAATGGAGAAACCGGGCAGATGATTTGCTTGGCTGTAAATCACAGTCTTCCTCCGTTCCAGTTCCCGGTTGCGGGATACCAGACCTTGGCTGATTGTTATCATTCTTTCAGGAAGAGAATAGCAGGAGGCTGCGGTTTCTTGCAAAGAACTGATGTATAAACTAGAGTTTAACTTGTGGGGCTATCGCTCTCCGCTATGAGATATTTCCTATTATTGCAGGTATTTTATCGTGCCTATTTATGAATATTGTTGTGAGAAATGCCAGACCAGGTTTGAAGAGCTGGTCCGGTCCAGTGACCTGGATGACCCAGGCCTGAAGTGCCCTGAATGCGGCTCAAAGAAGGTCGGCCGCCTGCTATCGAGCTTCTCATTCAAGGCACCGGGTGCCTCCGGACCCGCTGCCGCTGGCAGTTCAGGCAAGAACTGCGGTCCCTGCACAAAAACTTCCTGCTCAAACTGTGGCTAGTCTGTCCAAAAGGGAAAAAGGATTGATCGAGCTTCGCAGGCGCGTGAAGAGCTGCAGACAATGCCAGCTTGGCGAGACGCGAACCAACGTGGTTTTCGGTTCCGGAAGTCCCGAATCCCGTCTTATGTTCGTTGGTGAGGCGCCAGGGTACCACGAAGACCAGCAGGGAATACCTTTCGTCGGACAGGCTGGAAAACTACTGGAAAAGATGCTGGCGCGAATCGGACTCAGCCGCGAAGAAGTATACATCGCAAATGTTCTAAAATGCCGGCCTCCGGATAACCGCGATCCCCAAACTGCGGAGATCGAGCTTTGCCGTGTTTTTCTCGAGGAGCAGATTTCGATCATAGAACCGCTGGTAGTCTGTTCTCTGGGCAACTTTGCGACCAAGCTGCTGACCGGTCTGCCGGATGGTATTTCCCGTGTCCATGGGAATCCACAGGAAATGCCTGGTCACAGTGGTATGAAACTATTTCCCGTCTATCACCCCGCTGCAGCTCTTTATACACCTTCCAACCTCAGATCCCTGGAGGCGGATTTCGATAAACTGCCCGCCTTGCTTGGTCTGTCGCAGACTCAAGCTCTGGTTGAGACTGGTAATGTAAAGTCTGATGCATCGGTCGAGATAAACGGGGGTAAACCTGAGCCTGAGCAGCTCGGTTTGTTCTAATACGGTAGGTATCGTTGGAATTCGTTTCACGTTCAGAAGAACAGACGGCAGTTCTCGCTGCTGGCATTGCGAAGCTGTTGAAGCCCGGTGATGTTATATTTCTGGCTGGTCAGCTGGGAACAGGCAAAACCTGCTTTATCCGATATGCCAGCGTCAGCCTGGGGGTCCGCGAACCGGTTACAAGCCCCAGTTTCACGATGGCTCAGACCTACTCCGGAAAAATCACCGTGCATCATCTCGATCTTTATCGTTTATCGGATTTTACAGCTGAGGACGCCATCGACTTCGAACCCTATTTCGAAGCAGAGACGATTACATTCGTAGAATGGCCGGAACAGGCGGAGCCTTTTATTCAGCGACCGGCGATGGTAATCAAAATGGAACATGTTGACATAAACAGCCGGCGGATTTCCATTGTCAGTGAAAGGGATGACTTGAGACAGAAACTGGAGCGGCTTTTTGCCAGCGCTGGCCATTGACACAGCTACTGAGGTAGCTGCCATAGCCCTGGGCGATAGAGACACGCTGCTGGCTGAGAGCAGGATTAGTGCCGGCCGATCTCATCTGGAGCTGCTATTGCCCGCAGTTCATGAACTGCTCAACCATAACAACCTGGCTATCCAGGATGTGAGCGCTGTTGTCGCCGGTACCGGGCCCGGTACCTTTAGCGGGCTCCGGGTCGGCATCTCAACTGCCCGGGCGCTGGCACAGGCGCTCAAGGTTCCTTTGTATGGATTCGGAACACTCGAGGCCCTGGCGCTCGGGCTTCTGAGAAGCAAGCGCGGCAGTAACGATTGTTTAGTCCTTCCAGTTATTGATGCCAGAAGGGGTCAGGTTTTTGCGAGGCTATACAGAAAAGAAGGAGAAAGCGCAGTAGTGCCCGAATCCGATGTTCTCTGCCTTGACCCTGCCGACCTTTTGAAACAAATTTCCGGGTTTGCGAACGGAAAAGTAATAACTGGAGGTAATGGCGCCCTTGCATACAGGAAAATTTTGCAGACGTCCAGACAACTTGATCTGCTGGATTCCGATGATTCCGGGAACCAGGTGTGCGCGGTCTGGCATTTGCGGGCCGTAAATATCGAAAACGGCTATGATGAAAGTCAAATGCTTTCAATCGTTCCAGAATATGTTCGTGAACCCGACGCCGATAAAACCGTCCTGCTGCGAATGCGAGAGCCATGGCTGAAATAAGGCCCATGCGTCTTTCAGACCTGAAAATGGTTCTGGAAATCGAGGAAGCATCCTATCCCAGACCATGGTCGCTTAATGCTTTCATCACTCAACTTGCCAAGGATTCCAGCATCTGTCTGGTTGCGGTTGACGAAGTAACGGTAGTGGGTTACATAATTGCCACCCAGTACGTGGAAGTCTGGCATATGCTGGACCTGGCAGTGCATGAAGAATACCGCCGCAAGTACATTGCCACAGACCTTATAGAACGGTTGCTAGAGCTCTGTGGCTGCAAGAAACATCGTGGATTTACACTGGAAGTCCGAAAGTCCAACCGCAGTGCGATCAAAATGTATGAGAGTTATGGGTTTATCTGTACCGGAATCCGCAAGGGTTATTACCGCGACAACGGTGAGGATGCCCTGATCATGTGGAAAGATTCTGAGGATATGCTGGCTTGATCCTCGGAATCGAAACATCTTGCGACGACACCTGCGCCGCAGTCCTTCATGGCAACGAAATTCTGTCCAGCGTCATTTCCTCACAGACTGAATTCCATGCTCTCTATGGCGGGGTGGTCCCGGAAATCGCTTCCCGGCATCACCTCGAGCTCGTTAATGCGGTAATAGCTCAGGCAATCGCTAAGGCAGGCGTGGAGCTGAACAGCATTACCAGAATAGCGGTCACCACCAGACCAGGGCTCATCGGCGCCTTGCTTGTAGGAGTAGCAACCGCCAAATCCATTGCCTACGGCCTCGGTGTGGAACTGGTTGGTGTGAACCACATGGAAGGCCATGTGGCCGCCAATTATTTGCCACCTGAACCGGTAGAGCCTCCTTTTGTCTGTCTCATCGCTTCTGGTGGCCATACCTCAGTCGTCTTCGTTCCCCAGCGTGGTGAGCACAAGCTTTTGGGCCAGACGCTCGATGATGCCGCCGGTGAAGCCCTCGACAAGGGAGCCAGGCTGCTCGGACTGGGGTATCCTGGTGGCGCCGAGCTTGACACCCTTGCGGCAGATGGCGCCCCCGGTTATGTAACTTTTCCGGTGGGACTCGATAAACCAGGTCGTCTGGACTTCAGCTTTAGCGGCGTCAAAACAGCCCTCTATTATTACTTGAGGGATCTTGACCCAAAAATATTTAACGAACATCGTGCAGATATCGCAGCAAGCTACCAGTCTGCCGTGATTACCGCCCTTGTTAAGAAAACTCTGGCTGCAGCGGCATCCACGAGGTGTGACCAGATTTGTATTGGCGGTGGCGTCAGCGCCAATACTGAACTGCGTCGACTTTTGGCGACAGAATGTGAACGGCAGGGAATGCGCCTGCACATACCTCCGCCAACGCTCTGCACCGATAACGCTGCCATGATTGCCAGCGCCGCCCGCTATCTCCCCGCTAAACCATTGCCTGATTACCTTTCCCTGGGAGCCACGGCTTCCGGAGGGTTTGCTGCCTGAAAACCCTGGGTAATAAAAACAAAGTGGGGTTGAGGCAGGGAATCAGCTGACCACCTCGTAAATAGTTTAAGCAACACAAGGAAAGCTGCGGTTTTGATGTACAGCCAAAAGGTGATATTTAATGTTTTTTGAAGACCGTAAAGATGCCGGTGAACGTCTGGTGGCCATGGTGGAACAATATAAGGGCGCTGCTGATACCCTTGTATTGGGGCTGCCACGGGGTGGCACGGTCGTCGCCCTGCAGGTAGCCCAGGCACTTGATTTGCCGATGGACGTCTGGGTCAGCCGCAAAATTGGAGCACCGCTCAATCCAGAACTGGCCATCGGCTCGATCGACTCCGATGGAAACCTGTTACTGGATGATAATGCCGTCAGGCTCTACGAGGTTAGCGACCGATACATACGCGAGATGGCGGACGAACAGATGAGCGAGGTCAAACGCCGTTACGAGCGCTACAGGGGCATTGCAGAACCGCCTGATGTTAAGGGAAAGACTGTACTCGTGGTGGATGATGGAGTTGCCACGGGGTTTTCCATGCTGGCAGCCCTCAAGTCGTTGCGTTCGCGCGGCGCCGAAAAAATCATCTGTGTGGTTCCGGTAGCCTCACCACGAGTCATGCGCAAACTTGAACAGGAAGCTGACATCGTTGAATGTTATTCAACCCCTTCGTATTTCGGTGCCGTAGGAGAGTTCTACCGCAATTTTGAACAGGTATCCGACGAAGAGGTGCTGGCCTGCCTTGAACAGGCTCGCCAGGGCAACGTCTGACTTTTCCTGTATCTGCCAGGAAACGACCTGGGGAAAAACCAAATTATTCCCGGCCCTCGCATCCGCGCATTCTTCTGATAAACATCCCTCCCAAACAGCTGGGCCTGCTTTCTCCACGGCTTGTTCTGTTAGTCCGAATCTAAACACATAAAAATGAGTCAAAATGTCAGTTTCAACTTTTTCTCACGTAGGCCTGAAGCTTTGCCGAAAGCAGTACCGTAGTCAGTTTTGGACGATTGTAATATACCATCACCAGACAGGCAGATTCATAGAAATGCGCGAGGGCTAATAAAGCGCATTACAGATAGGGAGGCACGTAATGACCGCTTACAAGATCGCCTGCACGGTTATCCCTGAGCGTGAAGACGATGCAATTTCGGCTAAATTCCTGATTGTCGCACCGGAAGACAGGATCGTCTGGATAGCGACCGCCAGTCCGAGACATTCACCCGACCTGAGCGCCGAAGGGCGAAAGCGGGCCGTAGCCCAGGCTGGCCTGCAAAGTCTTTTGGGCAAACTCAGACGCCAGGAAGCTGAAGATGGCGACATTTTATCGCTTACCGATCGGCAGATTGACTGCAGGGACCGTAATCTTGGTAAATGCAGCCGTTATCCACAGGTTACTGTGCAAGCTACCGGCGATTGTCCCGAGGGAGCGGTCGAGACCCGGGAAGAGGATGATTGCTATCCCGGAGTTCTGGAATGCTGGATGCTGGAAGAGGAAGTTGATTAGTAGAACTTAGCATCAGTAATTCTTGCAAAGTTGTAATGAAAAAGCGGGTTTTCGAGCCCGCTTTTTCATTCTTGCATACTACTATTGCTTGTAGTACTATTTATCGTAGTCTGTTCAGGTAGCCAAGCTACACGGCTTGGCAACCGTAGACACATACCAAAGGGATTAACCAGAAATGAACACGATCACCGGAGGAAAAATGAGAAAAGGACTGAATACAGCAATTGCTGCGGTCGCGGCGCTGGGGCTGCTGGCCTACGCCAGTGGCTGCGGCACCCAGGCCTCAACCGATGCGCAGAATCTGTCACAGGAAAAGTATGCCGGCATTGTGGTTGGAATGACTGCTGACGCACTCAAGGCGATTGCTGGAGAACCGGCAAAAACAGAAGCCAAGAGCATGAGTGGTGGGCACTCGATGGGCAACGGCAGCAGCGGCGACTCCATGAATATGGAGTATTGGTACTACCAGGGAAGCAAGGGTTGGGTCCGGATAGAACTCGCGGACAATAAAGTGTCATCGAAATCCGGATATTAACGATTATCTTATGAAAGGGGTTTGAACATGGATCATGGTCACGCCGCCGCTTCCAGTGATTTTTCTCTTATAGTCCCATACCTGGTTTTTATCATCCTGGCGACGCCGGTCCTGGTTTGGCTGCTCGACCGGCATTCGCTGCGGCGCGATGCAGCTATTGCGCAAGAAAGCGAAACCCCGGACGAATCTGGAAGGCACCGTTACGACCTCCTTGGTATTCCATGGGTACATCGGCTGCTAAAAACACGGGGTTTCCAGTTTGCCTTTCAGCTGCCGAGCGCACTGGTCTTTCTGCTGGTAATTGTCGCCGGTATCTGGGGGACCCAGCTGGGAGACAAGAATTTTGCCACGGTCGTCACCTGGTTAATCTGGTGGGCCGTCATCATCTTCACCTTTCTCTTTCTCTCCCGCACCTGGTGCATGCTCTGTCCGCTGGTATCCATCGCGGAATGGATGCAGCGGGGGAAACTTTGGGGAGTGGGGAAGAGGTTTTTCAGCCTGAACCGCAAGTGGCCGCGGGTGCTGCGCAATTTCTGGGTACCTACGGGCTTCTTCATCATCCTTACCTGGATGTATCTTTTCCTAGGGTTGGCCAGCAGCCCGCTCTATACGGCGCTGGTGACAATAGGCCTGTTTATTGTCCCGGCGATCGTCGTCTCGCTTATTTTTCAACGCCGGACTTTCTGCCGTTATGTCTGCCCGATCGGCGGCATTATTGGCGCCTACTCGATGACGGCACCGCTGGAGCTGCGCAACCGCAGTGACGAGGTTTGCCGAAGCTGCAAACAAAAATCGTGTTATCGCGGCAGCGAGAACGGCTACGGCTGCCCGATGTTCGAGTTGCCCCAGACGATGGAGACCAATACCTACTGCACGATGTGCACCGAGTGCATCAAAACCTGCCCGAACGATAATATTGCCCTCAATGTCCGGCCGTTTTTATCTGATCTCTGGAAGACGAAGAAGCTGGGTTTTGATGTCGCTGCGATCGTTGTAATCTTGTTGGGGGTCACGGTGTTCCAGACGCTTTCGATGGTCGAGCCCTGGAACGATGCCTCAAACGCCTTGATGGAGGCTACCGGTCTTGGGGAGAATACAGTGCTGACCCTGAGCTACCTTGTGCTGGCCGTTTTTGCACCGATGCTCATCTTCTCGCTGTGGTCGGTGACAAGCAGACGGCTCGGCGGCAAGGAAGTATCGCTAAAGAGCGTGTTTATAGGTTTCTCCTTCGCCTTCCTGCCCATAGCGCTTTCGTCACACCTCGCACATAACCTGGTCCACTTCTTCGAGGAAGGCACGGCCATAGTACCGGTATTATCGGACCCGCTTGGCCGTGGCTGGGATCTTTTTGGCACCGCGAATATTATTGCCGAACCACTGTTGCATACTGAAACGCTCAGGCTTGTTCAAATGACATTGATAGCGATCGGATACCTTGGGGCTGTGTATGTCGGTTGGCGGGTGGCGCGGCAGACATTCGGCGACCGCCTGCGGTCAGTGATCGGGCTATCGCCGATGCTGGTATTGATGATCGCTTTTGCGGCACTGAATCTGTGGCTCCTCAACCTGCCCATGGGCATGAGGGAATGACCGTTATGGGTGTATCGGGTGATCCACAGGTCGCAGATACCGTCGGAATTGCCGCTCTGTTCGTGCTGAGTGAAACAGATGAACGCTTCCCTTTGGTCAGATCCGGCGACCGCCAGCGCACTTGAAGCGAAAATCATTATCGCTACCAGTGCTCCCACAGCAAACATCATCGGGCGATGCCAGCGCCACGAGGAACCTTCCTTCCCCAGCAGCAGGTCTTCCAGGCGGGCGGTGAGACTCTTTCCATTGCCTGTGACTGCCACGGATAAGGAAAGCTCACCTGGCGCCAAAGCCGTTCCTGAGCCAGCTATCCTCGACAGAGCGCTGGCAACAGCCAGCTTGCCACCCGGATTAACTGCAGCCTTATGGTCAGCTGCATGCTCCAGGTTATTGCGCATTTCCCGAAAAGCCAGGCGGGGTCCGGGGAGATAAAAAAGGGTCAGCGTCACAGCCTTGGCGACCGCCGCGAACAGGTTGTCCCGGGCAGCGCGATGCGATTCTTCATGCAATACCACCGCCTCCAGTTCATTTCCTTCGAGGCTTTGGATGAGGCCTTCTGAAAACATTATCCGCGGCTTTAGCAAGCCGACAGTCAGAGCTTCCAGTCGCCGGTCTCCCGGAACGACTCTGATATAAGATGCCCATTTTGTTCCTGCAAACTCCTGAAGCGCCGGGCAGGAAATGCCTGCGTCACGCCGGCGCGCCTTCTCCGCGTGGCTCACTCGCAATAACGATGAACCACCACCGACAAGAAATGCCAGCTGGGTTAGAAAGATCGCCGCAACGATAATCGCCAGGAGATAGTTCCAGTTGCTGGCTGCGAGAAACCCGTGCGCTGCCGCGAAAACGCCGCCACAGGCGTCACCCATGGCGGCAAAGAAAGATCCGGATACGAATCTGAGAAGTAGCAGCGCAAACACGACTCCGGTAGCGATTCCAGTGGCCAGAATGGATACAAAATTAGCCATCGCTGACATTCGGGGCCGTATTTTACCGCGAAGCCAGCGTCTGATTATCCAGGGGCTCGCAAGTATTATCAGATAAGAAAGGATCAGGGTCAGGTAGCCGATCGATCCGCCTCTCCCTTTTTTTGCTCGATCAGCCGTAACAGTTCGTCAAGCTTGCCCGCATCCTCTGCGCCTACCGTTTCAACAAAGTTTGAGAGCACCGGTTCGCCGAAACCTCCCAAAAGACCCCGCATAACCGTGCTGATAGTTTCCGAACAAAACTCCTCGCGGCTCTGCGTGGGGGCATACAGGTAGGCCCGTCCATGCTGTTCTCGCTTGAGAATCCCTTTTTCGGCCAGACGGCTCATTACAGTCATGGCCGTCGTATAGGCGATGGGACGGGTTTGGGCAAGACTTTCGTGCACGTCGCGCACGCTCGCGGGGCTTTTCTGCCAGAGGAGTTCCATGATATCGGCTTCGAGATCACCCAGAACCTGCCGGATACCCTCGTTCGAGGTCTTCAGGTTTATTAATCTGGTGGATTTCTTACGCTTTAAAGCCATGCGTAAATTGTACTACTCGCTGTAGTGAAAAACCAGTTAATTTACTGTGACTGCCTTGAGATTCCAGGGAAGAAAAACCAGTTTTTCAGCTCGTGCCTGTCGCGCCCGGATTATCCGCTTGATACGTGTTCGGGGCAGGGCGTATTACCGTCATGGTCATCAGGAAACCGATGAACATGACGGTAATGCCGATCGCCTGCCCGATCGAATGAAAACCGGGACGGCCAAAAGTAGCCAGACTTCCCGCCATGGCTACGATCAGCGTACCGATGGCGATAAGAATGTTTGCCCGTCTGTATCGACCGCGGAGGGCTGAATAAATCGCTCCACCGGCGATTATCAGGGTACCGATGCTGGTCATTGTTATCATCATGATTTTAATCAGCGCTGAACGGTTAATTGCCTGCCAGCCCGGTTCGGTATCAGACTTTAATTTAATCGGGTCGACTTCGGCTCCAGCCAGAAGGATTATCGAGAATACTGTTGCGCCAACCATCATTGCCAGCCAGAGGTTGGCAATCTTCCTGGGGGCGAGCAGATAAAGAGTGCCAAGCGCCAGGTAACCAACTACCACCATGGCTCCCGTCAGATAGTAGGTCTTGGCGATGAGCGAGGTCCAGCCGCTGACGCTCGCCAGGAAATCACAAGCAGTTCCAAGGCCAAACAGGAACAAGGCAAAGCTCCAGGCCAGATGTGCCGGATTCCGCCTGGTCAGGTAAAGTCGCAGTACTATTCCCGAGAAAAATGCGCTGATAACAGTGGCGAAAAGCGGGAAAATCCACATTACTGCTCCTCCATTCTACGGTTTCATTTCCTGGTGAACCTTTTTAATACATTGATTCATTACGACCTGAAGGCCACCTTCCCTGGCAATTCTCGCGGCATCGTCACTGACGATGCCCTCCTGAAGCCAGAGCGTTTTCGCTCCAATAGCGACCGCGGCGCGTGCGATCCCGGGGCAGGCTTCAGGCTTTCGGAAAACGTCAACAACATCCACGGACAATGGTACTTCCACTAGATTCTCATAACAGGTGCGACCCAGTATTTCCTTCACTTTGGGGCGTATCGGAATAACCTGGAAGCCATTTTCAATCAGGTAACTCATCACCATATGGCTGGGACGTCCCGGGTTGGGCGATGCACCCACAACCGCTATCACCCTGGTGCCGGCTATTATCGATTCGATTCTGTCCTCCAGGCTTGCCATCGCGCTGACATTATCATAAAAACGAGCCGGGTTTATGCTACAATACGCTGGCTAAAAGGCTGTGGCAGAAGGCTGCGGTCCGTATAGGGATGTCATGGCTCGACGGTGGAACGCCGCCCTTCCGGAGAGCCCATCTAAGAGCGGCAATTTAAAGCTCGAGAGAAAGGATCTCGGTTTGACTGCTGTATCGATGAAAGAACTGCTTGAGTCCGGAGTTCACTTCGGACACCAGACCCGCCGCTGGAACCCCAGGATGAAGCCTTACATCTTCACCGAACGCGGCGGCATCTACATCATTGACCTCCAGAAGACCATCAGGCTGATCGATGACGCCTACGACTTCATCAAAGACCTGACCGCTGCCGGCAAAAAGGTGCTTTTTGTAGGCACCAAGAAGCAATGTCAGGACACGATCGCTGAAGAAGCCGTGCGTTCCGGCATGCCGTTCGTATCACACCGCTGGCTTGGCGGACTGCTAACGAATTACAGTACGATATCCCACCGCATCAAAAGAATGCATGAACTGCGGCGCCTGCGTGAAGAGGGCCAGATCGAACTGCTTCCCACACGTGAGCAGATGAACCTGCTGGCGGAGCTGAAAAAACTGGAGACCAACCTTGGCGGCGTCTCTGACATGGAAAGGCTTCCCGCCGCCGTATTCGTCATCGACCCACGCCGCGAGGCTATCGTTATCAAGGAAGCCCGCAAGCTCAAGCTTCCCATCGTGGCGCTCGTCGACACGAACTGTGACCCGAACGAAGTCGACTATGTCATTCCCGGCAATGATGATGCCATCCGCTCCTGCGGACTTATCATCCGCGCCATGGCCGAAGCCGCAGTCGAAGGCAAGCAGCTTCTGACTGAGAAGGAATTACAGGCCGGAAAGGCAGCCGCGGAAGCTGCGGCAAAAGCTGCTGTTGCCGCTGAGGCGGCCGCGAAGGTTGCCGCTGAGGCGGCTGCGAAGGTTGCCGCTGAGGCGGCCGCGAAGGCTGGACCCGCTGCCGATGAAACAAAAGCATCCGCCGGAAAAAAATCCGGACCCAAGACTGGCGGCAAACCTTCCGGCCAGCCCAGGGCCGCAGCCAAAACAAAGCCTGCGCCTAAGCCGAAGGCCGCCGCGGCGTCCGGTGGTACTGCGGTTCCCGCTGCCAAAACAGCCAGGAAAGACACAGCTAAGTCTCCCACGGAAAAGGAAGCCGGCCGGAAAGAAAAGGCCGCAGAAGAGAACAGCGAGGTGGAAAGTGGCAGTTAGCGCTAAGGAAGTAAAAGAGCTCCGCGAACAGACCGGAGCGGGCATGATGGACTGTAAAAAAGCCCTCTCGGAATGCAGTGGCAACAGGGAGGACGCGGTTAAGCTTCTGAGAACCAAAGGTCTGGCTGATGCCGCGAAGCGTAGCGGGCGGGCCGCGAATGAAGGACTTGTAGACAGTTATATACACGCTGGTGGCAAGATAGGCGTACTGGTGGAGGTCAACAGTGAGACAGACTTCGTCGCCCGCAACGACGACTTCAAGGCGTTTGTCCATGATGTCGCCATGCATATAGCCGCCGCGGCGCCAAAATACATCAGCCGCGAGGACGTGCCCGCCGACGTCATCGAGGCAGAGCTATCCATTTACAAGGAGCAGGCCAAGGCTACCGGCAAGCCCGAAAACATCCTTGAAAAAATCGCAACAGGCAAGCTCGATAAATATTTTGAGCAGATCTGCCTGCTGGAGCAGCCTTTCGTCAAGGATGACAAACTGACGGTGGAGCAGTTGCTGGGTGAGCTGGTAGGCAAGATCGGCGAGAATATCGGTATCAGGCGATTTGTCCGCTTCGAGCTGGGCAAGGACAGTTGACGCCGGAGCCTAAACCGGCGACCCTACAGGACTATGCCGGCAAACCGGCGGTCTTCAAGCGGGTGCTGATTAAACTTTCAGGGCAAGCGCTGCAGGGAGATGAGCTGCTCAGCATCGACCCGGACAAGATCCAGGCGATTGCCAATCAGGTTCATACCGCCTGGGAGCGTGGAGTGGAGATTGCCATAGTCGTCGGCGCCGGCAACATCTTCCGCGGGGTTGCGGGCAGCACGAGGGGAATGGATCGTTCAACCGGTGACTACATGGGCATGATCGCAACGGTTCTCAACGCTCTGGCGCTTCAGGATGGCATGGAGAAATTCGGTCTCGATACCAGGGTACAGTCGGCCATCCACATGCAGGAAGTGGCCGAACCCTATATACGCAGGCGCGCAATGCGGCATCTGGAGAAAAAGCGCATCGTTATCTTCGCCGCCGGCACCGGTAATCCATATTTCACCACCGACACGGCCGCGGCCTTGCGGGCGCTGGAAATAGGCGCTGAGGCCATCCTGATGGCCAAGCGCAGCTTCGACGGTATCTATGATTCTGACCCGGAGACCAACGCGGAAGCGGTTTTTCTCCCCAGGATCACCCATCTTGAAGCAATCGAGCAGGGGCTCAGGGTAATGGATACCACAGCCCTCTCGCTGTGCATGGATAATGGCTTGCCGATCCACGTCTTCAACATGACCAACGAAGTCAATATACAGCGGGTACTTTCTGGCGAAAGAACCGGAACTATAGTAAGCTCTCCGGCGAAATAACCGGTAATCCAGGGAGGTCAGATGAACGAGATGGTCGACGAGTTTCTCGAAGACGGGCGCGACCGCATGGACAAGGCCGTAGTCGCCTGCCATAACGAGTTCAACACCGTCCGGACTGGCAGAGCCTCTACTGCGCTTCTCGACCGGATTGTGGTTGATTATTACGGAAACAAGACGCCTCTCAAACAACTCGCCAACATCAGCGCTCCCGAACCGCGGCTACTGGTTATAACCCCCTACGATAAATCATCCATCAAGGAGATCGAACACGCCATCATGGATTCGGAGTTAGGGCTTAATCCCAACAACGACGGCAATGTAATCCGGCTTTCCATACCCGAGCTGACGGAAGAGCGCCGCCGTGAGCTTGTGAAGGTAGTGAAGGGTCTTTCAGAGAATGGCCGGGTGGCGGTACGCAATATCCGCCGCCATGTGCTACACGACCTTGAGGAACTGCAGAAGGAAGGCGAAATTTCCGAGGATGAGCTGCGTCGCACAAAGGAAGAAATGCAAAAGATGACAGATCAACATATTGAGAAGATCGACGAGATGCTGAAACGCAAGGAAGGTGAGATTCTGGAGGTTTGATGTCAGGCTTGCGTAACCTCCTTGGAAATCTTCGCCGCAGCAGGACCGTACGCGAAGATTTTTTCTTAGATGCTGAAAATGCGCCGCGTTATGTCGCCATTATCATGGATGGCAACGGCCGCTGGGCGGCGCGTCGGCACCTGCCGGCCATCGCCGGCCATCGCGAGGGTGCGAAGGCGCTGAAGCGGACGATCAAAGCAGCGCACGAGACTGGTATCAGGGAGCTATCCGTCTATGCTTTTTCCACGGAAAACTGGCAGCGCCCGCAAGCCGAGGTAAACGCGTTAATGGAAATGTTTGGTGAGCTGATTGACAAGGAAGTGCCAGAACTGGATGAGAAAGAGGTGCAGGTGCGTTTCATCGGCAGACGCAGCGGCCTCTCCGGCGACCTGCTACGAAAGATGGCGTGGGCGGAAAACACGACCACGGCCAACTCCACCATGACGCTATATATTGCTTTCAATTACGGCGGCCGCAGCGAGATAGAAGATGCGTTCAAAGCCGCCGCGGTCAACGGGAAAGCTGGCGATGGAGAAATGGACTTTCGCCAATACCTGTATGCCCCCGATATGCATGACCCCGAACTATTGATCCGCACCAGCGGGGAAAAACGGTTGAGCAACTTCCTCCTTTGGCAGTGCGCCTACAGCGAGCTATATTTTACCGACAAGCTCTGGCCTGAGTTTAACGGGGAGGACCTCCTGAAGGCCCTTGCCGAATTCGGACTCCGCCAACGCCGTTTTGGAGCCAGGTAGGCGATAATGCTGATCACCCGCGCACTCGTTGGCATCGTCGGCGCCATACTGGCTCTGATCGTCGTCTATACAGGCGGTATTCCTCTTCTGGTCGCCCTGATCGTGCTTAGCATCCTCGGCCTGCATGAGTTTTACCGCATGACCAGATCTTACAAACCTAACCTGCTCGCTGGCTACGCCGGCGCCGTACTCATCCTTATTGGAGCCCATACCGGCGGCCTGGAGGGTGCTCTTCGCGGTGGAATCTACCTGTTCGCGCTTACCTTCATACTACACGCGATACGGGGACTGAAGCCGGAGATGGTCGGGGAGATGGCAATAACATTTTTTGGCGCTTTCTATATTAGCATCGGATTTGCACATGTCATCCTGCTGCGTACACCCACATATGGCATCAGCCTCGCTTTCGTGGTGCTGCTGGCAACCTGGACCTCCGATACCGTGGCATACGCGGTAGGCCACTATCTGGGTCAGCGGCCCATCTCTCCGGTCATCTCACCAAACAAGACCGTCGAGGGAACCCTGGCCGGCTTCATCGGTACAGTTGTGGTAGTCCTGATCGCCGGAAAATCCCTCCCCTGGATGGGCTCCGGACAATTTTTTATTCTGGGTGTCGTGATTGCAGTAACAGCGCCCCTGGGTGACCTTTTTGAGTCGTATATCAAAAGGGCGTCACAAGTGAAGGATGCGGGTACGATAATACCGGGGCACGGTGGCATTCTGGACCGCTTCGATTCGCTGCTCTTTGCCGGTGTGGCGGCTTTTTATGTAGTAACGGCTATGGTTGGCAACGGAGGATAGATGAAAAAAGTACTCGTACTCGGTTCTACCGGCTCCATAGGCAAGCAGGCGCTCGAAGTAATCTCCGAAACACCGGGGCTCGAAGTAGCAGGCCTGGCTGCCGGAACCAGCCACAGGTTGCTGGTAAAGCAGGCGCAAGCATTTAATGTAAACACGGTAGCCATACTGGATGAGGCGGGCGGAAGCATCGTTGTCGAAGAACTGGCGGATGCAACTGTCTACTCGGGACCTGGCTGTATACGCGGTCTGGTAGAAGAGGTTGATTGTGACCTGGTACTTAATGCCGTAGTGGGCGCCGCCGGTCTCGAGGCGACCGTGGCCACGCTGGAGAAGGGTGTCGACCTTGCCCTGGCTAACAAGGAAAGCCTGGTGGTCGGCGGCAGTCTGGTAATGGAACTTGCCGCGAGTAGAAACGCCCGGGTACTGCCTGTCGACAGTGAGCACAGCGCTATTTTTCAATGCCTCCAGGGCTCTGATCAGAAACTGGAGCATATATTTCTGACGGCCTCCGGCGGACCATTTTTCGGCCGCAAGCGCGAGGATCTGCAAGACGTCACCCGGGAGGACGCCCTCAACCATCCCCGTTGGGAAATGGGCAGCAAAATCTCCATCGATTCGGCGACACTGATGAACAAGGGGCTTGAGATCATCGAGGCACACCACCTGTTTGGTGTTCCCTATAGCGAAATAGAAGTGCTGGTCCATCCGCAGTCCATCGTCCATTCCCTGGCGCGATTCCAGGATGGTTCGGTTTTGGCCCAGATGGGACTGCCCAGCATGAAACTGCCCATCGCCTATGCGCTTAATTACCCGCGCCGGCTGCCTGTGGTAATGCCACAGCTGGACCTGATTAACGAACGCGAGCTTTCGTTTTTCGAGCCGGACCTTGATGCTTTTCCCTGTTTACGCATCGCAGTCGAGGCCGGCGAGCTCGGAGGTGGTGCCCCCATCGTTGTCAATGCCGCCAACGAGATAGCCGTGGCAGCCTTTCTCGGTGGGCAAATCAGGTTTCTTGCCATAGCGGACATTGTTAAAAAAACCCTTGAATCCATGGCCGGCGACCTGCCGACAAAGCTTGCCGATCTTGAGGATATTACCGCTGTGGATGAAGAAGCGCGCCGCCTTGCCCGGAAACTGATCGTTTAGAGCAATGTTGATCGTCATCGCCATTCTCGGGATCGGTTTCCTGATCATGATTCACGAACTGGGGCATTTCCTGGCCGCCAAGGCTTTTGGTATGCGGGCCGAGAAGTTCTATCTGGGCTTTCCGCCCGCCGCCCTGAAGAAAAAAATCGGTGAGACCGAGTACGGCATCGGTTTTATTCCCCTGGGCGGGTATGTCAAGATTTCGGGTATGACCCGGGAGGAAGAACTGCCTGACGATGTAAAATCGCGTGCCTATGTCGCCAAGCCTGTTTGGCAGCGAATTATCGTCATATCCGCCGGAGCAGCCATGAACCTGGCATTTGCAGCCCTGCTTTTTTTCGTCTTCTACTGGCAAGGACTCCCGGAGTATCGCGCTACAGTCAACGTTTCAGCCGTTCAGGCTGACAGCGGCGCCGAACGTGCCGGACTCCAGCCAGACGACCGGTTGCTCGCCGTAAACAGCGTCAGCTCTGATGATCCGGAAGCCCTTCGCGATGAGCTGCGCTCTCACCCCGGGCAAACGGTAACGCTGGCCATCGAACGCGATGGAAACCAGTTGCTCCTGCCCGCGACGGTCGGCCTCAAGGAAGGGACTAATGAGGGACAGCTGGGAGTAATTTTCGATTCCGAATATGTTGGCAATCATGCTCTTCCAGTAGCCGAAGCAGCTACACTCGGGCTATCGGATGTCAAATTTATCACTGGCGAGGTCTTCATCGCTATCAAGAATCTTTTTATCAGTGAAAAAAGCCGCGAGGAGCTATCCTCGCCGATCGGTATCGTCGCTTTTTCATCCAAGACTATCGAGCTGGGATGGGGTTTCTATCTTCGGGTGCTTGGTTTCATCAGTTTGCAACTGGCCATTTTCAACCTGTTGCCCCTGTTGCCACTGGACGGCGGCCATGTACTTTTCAACATCATTGAAAAGATCAAAGGCTCACCGGTGCGGCGAGAGGTCTTTGAACGGGTCTCCGTCGTCGGCTTGATGCTGTTTGCCCTTTTGTTCCTGACAGGGCTGATGAACGATGTTCAGCGGCTCATGGGGCCAGGATTTGAGATTCGGCCCTAGATGGGCAGTAAAATACAAATCCGTGTGGGAGAGGTAGGCGTCGGCGGCGGAGCGCCCGTTTCGGTTCAGTCCATGACCAACACGGACAGCCGTGACGCTGAAGCCACCCTGGGCCAGATCCGCAGCCTGGCGGCCTACGGTTGCGAGATCGTGCGGGTAGCGGTGCCGGATCAAGCGGCGGTCGAAGCCCTGGCTGATATTACAGCTGAGTCGCCTTTGCCGGTTATCGCTGACATTCATTTCAAGGCGGATCTGGCGATAGCGTCTGCCCGGTCAGGTGCTGCGGGTTTGCGAATCAATCCGGGAAATATCGGCAGCGGAGAGCGTGTCAGAGATGTTGTCGACGCGGCACGCGCCGCCGGTATTCCCATCCGGATAGGAGTGAATTCCGGGTCTCTGCCCAGAGAGAAACGCGAGCTGTCCGAAAAGCAGCCAGCCAGGGCGCTGGTAGAGACAATTCTGGATTATGTAACCTTGTTCGAGAAGCTGGACTTTCGCGATTTCAAAGTTTCGGCCAAGTCAGCCTCGGTGACTGAAACCATCGAGGCCAACCTGATGCTCGGCTCAGAAATCGATTATCCCATCCACCTGGGCGTAACTGAAGCTGGAACCCTTCGGAGTGGCTCAATCAAGAGCGCAGTGGGGTTAGGAGCGCTGCTGGCGCAGGGCGTGGGGGACACCATTCGCGTTTCGCTCACCGGCGATCCAGTTGAAGAAGTCAGGGTGGGATACGAAATATTGAAAAGCCTCGGTTTGCGCGAACACGGACCTGATCTGATTTCCTGTCCTACCTGTGGCAGAACTGAAATCGATCTGGAATCGATAGCTCTCGAGGTCGAACGGCGTCTGGCGGAATATGAAAATGCTTTCGAGGTCGCTGTCATGGGTTGTGTGGTCAACGGACCCGGGGAAGCAAGGCGCGCCGATTTCGGTATAGCCGGCGGCAAGGGGGAGGGCCTGATATTCTCTCATGGTGAGCCGATCCGCAAGGTGCAGGCGGAAAATCTGGTGGAAGCCCTGTTCGAGGAGATCGAAAAATCCCGTGAGAAACAGTCGCCAGAAAAGCCGTAATCAGCATCGCGGGAGCAAACCTTATCATTTCCTTGCACTTTAACCCTTAGAATCTATAGTCTTAAGACCGGTTATTATGAGAGCATCCAGACTATTTTTCCCAACACTTAAAGATGACCCGGCAGAAGCTGAGGCGATCAGCCACAAGCTGATGATCCGAGCCGGGCTTGTGCGTCAACTCGCGGCGGGCCTGTATATCTACCTGCCCCTCGGTCTTAAGGTGGTCGACAAGGTCTGCCGCATCATCCGCGAGGAAATGAACGCCATCGGTGCCCAGGAACTCTCGATGCCGATACTGCATCCTGCTGAGATCTGGCAAAAGACCGGTCGCTGGCAAGAGATTGGGGATGAGATGTTCCGTCTCAAGGATCGCGGCGGCCGCGACATGGTGCTGGCGATGACTCATGAAGAGGTCATTACCTGGCTCGCGGCACACGAGATTCGATCCTACCGCGATCTACCCCAGGTCTGGTACCAGATTCAGACCAAGCTTCGCGACGAAGCCCGCCCCAAGAGCGGTATCCTGCGCACCCGCGAATTTATCATGAAGGACTCCTACAGCTTTGACACCGACGAAGAATCGCTGGAGCAGAACTATCAGCTGCACATTCAGGCCTACAGCCGCATCTTTCAACGCTGTGGTATTCGTTTTTATATGGTAGAGAGCGATCCGGGTATGATGGGCGGCGCCACCGCTCACGAATTCATGGCTCCCAGCGCCGCTGGCGAGGACGAGGTCGCCCTTTGCCCCTGTGGTTACTCCGCAAATCTGGAGCTGGCCAGGTCTGTCCCGGAAGTTCCGGAATTTCCTCAGGCCGGCCTGGAAGAGATCGCCACACCAGATGTCCGCACCATCGATGAGGTTTCCAAGTTTCTGAATGTAGACCCGGCGCTGCTGATCAAGTCGCTACTGGTTATGACCGACGCCGGCCCGGTTCTGGCCATGCTCCGGGGCGATCAGGAACTGCAGGATTCGAAATTGAACCGAATTATCGGCACGCATCGACCGGCGTCACCTGCGGAAATCCAGGCGATCACCGGTGCCGGTACCGGATTCATCGGGCCGGTAGGGCTGAACCTACGAAAAGTCGCTGATGAGTCGCTGGAGCGTGGAGTTTTCATAGTCGGTGCCAACAAGGATGGCTACCATTACAAAGGAGCGGTCCTGGGGCATGATTTCGAGACTGAACTAGCCGATATCCGCCGGGTCAAACCCGACGAGACATGCCCGTTCTGCGGCAAGCGGCTGAGTATCGAGCAGGTCATCGAGATCGGCAACATCTTCAAGCTGGGCACAAAATACAGTGAGCCTCTGGGCGCGACCTATCTTAACGAGAGCGGCAAGGAACAAAACATAATCATGGGCAGCTACGGCATCGGCCCGGCGCGAATAGTCGCGGCGGCAATCGAACAACTCGCCGATGAGAAGGGTATCATTTGGCCCGTAAGCATCGCGCCATTCGCCATCCACGTGGCGCTGGTGCAACCTGCCGATTCGCAACAAACGGCAATAGCCGAAAAACTCTATGCAGATTTGATGGCGGCCGGAGCCGAGGTACTCCTGGACGATCGCGCCGTTTCGCCAGGTGTCAAGTTCAAAGACGCCGAGCTGCTCGGCTGTCCTTTGCGTGTAACCATCGGCAAACGCACCGTCGCGGAGGGATCGGTAGAAGTTCAGGTCAGACACGGGGGAGAGGAACACAAGTTCGAGCTGGGGACGGCTGCTGACAATATTCTGAGCCTGCTGGATTCCCTCTGATCGATTTTAATCGCGGTTAGCCCCCATTCGCTGATTTCCGCCGTTTTATCCGCACTTCCACTGCTTCGCATCTTTTTTATCCTGCATATTGCCGTATTTTCTCTGAATTAACCGATTCATTTTCAAATTCTTAAAAATTTTTGTTCTGAATCGCGAGCTGCGTAACCGATTTCAATTTCTACGCCGCGCAGTCTACTAATGTTACGGAAAACTTTTTGATCTTATCTTGTCTATATGCGTGTTATAGGTTCATAGTTATTGCAGGCATTTCTGGGCAGGTTGGGCTTTTTTGACGCAGTATTTATGAGTCATACAGACATTACTGGCCGCACAGGCGTTTTTAACACCCAGGACCATGCGTTTAGACGGTCAACATCCAGCGATGAACCCCAACTGTATACTCAGCTCCGCCAACCGTGCACGATAATATATATTATGTAACCTTTTAAATTTAGGTTAAGAAGCTATCGAACCCTTTTTACATCCCTCCCTTATGTACTAAACTCTCCGGGGTCCATGTCGATAGTAGCCACGGAAAGCTAATGTCCACCGGAAACCGTTTCTGGCCAGGCAATACCGAATAGGGATAAATGCGTTGCTAAACAGAAAATCTGAGAAGTCATCATATACCTACATCAGATTGTTGTGTTCATTCTTCCTTACGGCCGCCTGCTGTTTTCTGATTGTTGTATCAGCCGCGATCGCAGAAAGCGGTTCTCGGGAAATATCCGACGGGATAGCGCGTTCTCAGCAAAACCTTGACAGGACTCGTGATGAAATAGCCCAACTGGATCAGCGCATTGCGACAGCGCAGCAATACCTCGGCCAGAGGCGTATGGAACTCGCTGACGCAACCACAAAGCTGCGTAACGCAGAGGATATGTACAATGAGACCCTCAATCTATACGAGGGCCGCATTTCGGCCATCTATAAACTAGGAGAGAGTAATTATCTAGCCATAATGCTCTCCAGCGAGGACATATCTGATGCCTTTGCCCGTTCATCATATCTGAGCAGGGTATCTGAAAATGATGAACGTCTGGTTAAACAGGTCAAAGCCCAGGCGGAATCTATCCGCCAAATGCGTGAAAAGGTCGACGATCTCAAGCAGTCCCAGGCGGAAGACGTCAATGGGCTTATAATCCGTAGACAGCAACTCGAGGCTCAAATAAGCTCCGGCAAAGCGGAAATCGACAGCGAGATGGCTGAGCTCACTCGCGCGCAGTCCCGTGAGCAGCAGCAGGAATTGGAGCGTGCCGCCGAGGAGTCCGCGGCAATCGATGCGGGCAACATCTACTCGAGCGTGATGGGGCCATCGATCATAGTTTCAAACCAGCCGCCTGCGGGGCTACAGCCGACCGGTGTGGCCATCAGCGGTATAGCCAGCTGGTATGGTCCTGGTTTCCAGGGTAATAGTACGGCTAATGGTGAAATCTATAACATGTACGGTTACACCGCCGCCCACAAATCGCTGCCTTTCAATACCTGGCTGAAAGTGACCCATGAAGGCCGCTCGGTATTTGTGCGGATCAACGATCGGGGTCCCTATGTCGGCGGGCGGATCATCGACCTTTCACTGGCAAGCGCGCAGGCAATAGGGATAAGCGGCATCGGGTTCGTCAGCGCCGAGGTTTATCGTTAGAAAAAAATACAGGGCGGTCAGAGGCGTCCTGTACAAATTGCCGGAACTATATCCTTAATTAAGATCCCCACTCTGCTCCGCTACGGTCCATCCCCTACTCTGAATCGTACTTTATCAGGCTGAAAATGTCGTATTCCTTGAGCTTTTCACGGCCCTTCAGGAATGACAGCTCGACTATGAAAGTGACTCCGACAACTTCGCCGCCCAGCTTTTCCACCAGGTCACATTTTGCCCGGGCGGTTCCACCCGTAGCCAGAAGGTCGTCGTGAACAAGCACCCTGGTTCCCGGGGCAATCGCGTCATTGTGTACTTCAAGGCTGTCGGTTCCGTACTCGAGATCGTATTCCGCCGCGACTGTCAGAAACGGCAGCTTGCCCGGCTTCCTGGCAGGTACAAAACCTGCTCCCAGCGTGTACGCGAGAACTGCTCCAAGAATGAAGCCGCGGGCCTCGGCTCCCACGACAACATCAATCTTCTTCCCCACCCCGAACTCTGCCATTTGGTCTACCGCATAACGCAAAGATTCCGCATCCTGTAGCAGCGGTGTTATATCCCTGAATATTATGCCTTCCTTGGGAAAGTCGGGTATGTCGCGTATCTTTGATGCCAGATCCATTGCTTCTCTGCTCCTTTCAGATTGCACAAAATTCGTAAATACTGATAGCAATCTATTATTGGTTGACTACAAAACTACTATTTTGCTTAAGACGCAATATATTTTCTCAGGTCTTTTATAAGTAGCAGATGTTTGAGATATGAAGAAACCGTCGCAAGGTTTTCCAGAGCCGCTATTCCATCCTTCCGAGTCTGTGGGTTTTGCGATCGCAGGGTCGGCGAGAGAATCTGCAGCAGCAGAGCTGATTCCCGGTCGACTGAGCTCTTCAACGTTTTAAGGTTACGCGCCGCAACGCCATACTGAGCAAGGTCCGAGGCGGCCGCCATCACCTCTACGTCCGTTTGGTCGTAACGTCGGGTGCCCCCGCTTGAAACGCCGCTGATTAAACCATATTCCTCGAGCTCACGGACCAGCTCTCCCTCAGCACCGGAAGCTTCAAGCGCCTCTTCGAGTGTAAAGCTCTTGGTATCTGATAAAGGGGGAGGCTTGAGGCTTACTTTCTTGAATCGCCGGCCGCTGGTAGGACGTACGGCTACGGTGCCCTTACGCGAAAGCTCCTGGCGGATTACCTTAAGCGGCAGAAACTCATCCCTCTGTAATGCGAGAATTGTACGCAGTCTTTCCACATCCGCCTTGGAAAAAAGCCGGTAGCCACCAGTTGTCCTTTTGGGGGCTATCAGCTTCTCGTCCTCCAGATAGCGGATCTTGCTGATGCTGATATCGGAAAATTCCGGTTTGAGAAATTCTACTACAGCGCCTATCGTCAGCGCCCTGGAGGTGGCGCCGTTACCCTCGTCCTCTTTCATCGCTCGATATAGGTTAGCTTGTATTTACCGATCTGCACCTGATCACCATCAGAAAGCTTTTGGATCTCCACCCGAGCCCGGTTTACATACGTCCCGTTGAGACTGCCCTGGTCCTGGATATAAAAACCGTCCGGCTTTTGGATCAGCTGCGCATGATTCCGTGAAACAGTAATATCGTCGAGGAAAATATCGCTGTCAGGATGCCGGCCAATCGTCGTTTTTCCCCGGCCGGGCGTGAAGGTTTCCCCGGCCAGCCCTCCACCACTCCTCACAACCAGGGATATTCCTTCGTTGACTACCTCCGAAAGGTTGCCAAGATCCGGTTCACGATCCTCGGCTTCAGGAGAGTAGCTGATGGTGTTTTCGGCCCCAGAATCTTCTTCCGGGAGAAGAGCGCCACACCTGCTGCAGTACTTGCCTTCCTCGGTATTCTGATATCCGCATTCATGGCAGTAGACATTGGTCACTCTCCGCAGTCACCCCTGTGACCTTCGAATGTTTTTTCCACTTCTTCCTCAACCGCCCGTATAACCTCGGGCCTTTCCAGGATCTCCCGGCGCCAGGCCGGTTTTGTGTTGTTCATGACATAAGGCTCATCCAGAGCATCTTCGAGAGTCTTCCCACAGTGAATTTCCTGGAGGATAAAACGCAGAACGCGCTCCTCCACTACATCGACGCCCATATCTTCAAACAGGTGTTGGATTGCTTTGACCAGCTTCGCGAAACGCTCAGGCACTCTTTCTCCTCCCCTTGATGAACGAAATCGGTTACTTATAACCGGCGGTTGCCCGCCTGAAACCCTTTCATTTTTTTTCAGACGGGTTTCCGCCTATGGAAAAACGCTCTCCCTTTGCCAAAATTTCAGTCAATTTACCGACATCATCGGCAGAAATTAACGACTCTCCAGAGTCCCTCTTGCCGGAGAGCCTCTGGACCAGTTCCGCCCGCAGGATGTCAATCTTGCCGTGAAGTATGCGGCGTTGAAAACTAAACTCCTGCTCCTGGGTGACAAGCTCGCGGATAAGCGACTTCAGTTCCTTGTCAGACAGGCTGGAAAGTTCAGGCAAATTCTCCACTTTGCACCTCCACAGACTAAGTTTGGTTTATTATATTCCCTGGTCATCCAAGGTTCAACCTTACCTTTAGAAATGGACTTTTCAGGGTCGGGCCGCTGTATTGGGATGCCGATATCCAATACCGGCAGGCAATCCTGGGGGTAATGCGAGACAATTGAGCACCAGGCAAACAGTACTGAAATCACAGCTGGATACCGCCAGACCCGTATTGGAGCGCTTGGGTGCTGCAATCTCACCGGTATTTCTCAGGATTGTCACTACCGCAGGGCAACCCATCACCGTGATATCATCAACACATATGGCCGATGCGGACGCGTTGGCCTCTCAGTCGGCGAGCTCTTTTGCGGCAACCCGCCAACTCGCAATGATGATGGAAGATCCTGAATTCACAGTAATGCTCCACGAAGGATCTGAATTAAACATTACTATTGCCCAGATTACGCAGGATATATTGCTGGTAATGTGCTTTCGGAACTCCAGCGAAATCGGGCGGGTCAGACTCTTAACCGGACGGGCGGACGCCGCACTGTCCAAAACTTTCGGCCCGGAAAAAGGTGTTGTTGAAAGTGGAAAGTGTGAAGTTACTCATCAAGCCAGCGAAATGGCGGAGACCGTGGACGAAATCCTGAGTTCCGAGGGGGATACCATTGGCACTGATTAATCTGGCCGCAGGAGAGATCAACTATAAAATCGTTTATTACGGTTGCGCCCTGGGCGGCAAGACAACTAGCCTCCAGCACGTTTATCGCAAGCTGAACCCTCAAGTGAAGGGCAAGCTGGTGTCCATCGCCACCGAAGAGGAGCGGACGCTGTATTTTGATTTCCTGCCTCTTGATCTGGGCAAGGTGCGCGGGCTCAAAACGCGTTTTCATCTATACACGGTACCTGGCCAGCGGCAGTACAATGCCAGCCGCAAGCTGGTTATCCAGGGGGTCGACGGCATCGTTTTCGTCGTCGATTCACAGCTGAACCGGCTTGATGACAATATCGAGGCCTATCTCAACATGTGGGATAACCTCCAGGACCAGGATGACAATCCAATGGACCTGGGCATGGTCATGCAATACAACAAACGTGACCTGAGCGATATCTTCGCGACCAGCGACCTCGACGAGCTACTCAACCATACGAATTCACCATCCGTTGAATCCTGCGCGCTCACCGGTGTCGGAGTTTTCGAGGCACTGCGTATCGTCAGCAAACAGGTTATGGCGAATACCGGCGCTGAATGAGTTGCCTGAATGAGATTAGCGGAAGGGTGTTTCCGCTGGAACGTCTGTCGAAGACCCTAGTGCAAGCGGGAATACCCTTCCGCTAATCTCATTCATCTCCACCCTTACTTCCTTTTCGCGGTTGTTTTACGCCCTATGATTGCCGCGACAAAATCCGCGCCAGTACAGATTTTTTCGTCCGCCTCAGTCCAGCAACGCATCAAATCCTTCACTCTGTGTGCGTCACTGCCGCCGAGTTGGGCCAGGCCATTTTCTTCGGCGATACGGAAGGCATGGCCACTGGCTTCCTCGTCCGGCCAGTTACCATTGTAGACTTCGATGCCATCGACCTCTGCCACTATGCTACTGATGTAACCTTGGTCAACGCCCCGTCCGCCCCGATTACCAGCGAACGGGTGGGCCCACACCACCGCGGTGCCAGAAGGCCTGTCGCCGCGCTTCGGCAACAGTTGTACCGCATTCAAGGAGCGTAGAAAATCGAGATCGACGGAAAAGACGAGGAAATCTCCGGACGTTGAAGATAATTCTACTCCCGGAATTATCGCAATGCCGTGAGGAGCCATCGCTACCAGGTCCTCATAATCTTTCAGATTGCCGTGGTTCGTGAGACAGACCGCATTGATAACCTGATGCTGCAGGGTCTCAAGGAACGCTGTCAAAGACATTTCTGAACAACGACTCCCGGGAGAAGTATGAACATGTGTATCAATTCGCAAGTTTCTACCTGAGGATCAGTCCGCGCCTGAGATTTCAGTCTTCCTGATGCTCATGGGTAGCTATGATTTCATCGAGCTTCGCCGCATAACGTTCAAGCAGAGCTTTAGAATCATCAATCGTGTCGCCTTCGGCATAAATCTCGAATAGAGGTTCGTCCGGGGATGGCAGAACCTGCGCCCAGCCGTTCTCGTGAAAGACCTTGATACCATCGAGACGACTGACGTTTTCTTCCTCCTCGATACTTTCGGAAATCTCGCGCATGGCGACGCCCTTGAGCGACCAGGGGCAGCTCTTCGTCTCTCGAAGCAGGGTCGTTTCGGGAATCTGTGCGACCAGTTCGGATAGCGGTTTCTCCGAAACGGCAAGCAGCTCGAGCACCTTGCCCATGCTCATAAGGGCATCATGGGCCGGCAGGAATCCGGGGAATATAAAATCGCCGCCAACGGCGCCGGCAAAGATGACATCCGGCCTGGCCGCGGCCTCGGTGAGCGCGGCCTGAGACACCTTGGTCCTGAGTATCTCGCAACCGGTCCCCTCGACCATCATTTCGGCCAGGCGCGAGACTGTCAAAGGCAGGGCGATCTTGCCCTGCCCCTCGGAGCTCGCCATCAGTTTGAGCAGCAAAAACAGTGTCTGTTCCGGGGAGATTTCATTGCCGTTTTCATCGACCAGAAAAATCTTCTCGGCAGCATTATCGATGGTAATGCCGAGGTCGGCGCCGGCCGAGACAACCAGCTTCTGCAGCCGCGTCGATTCCGCTTCGAGACTGGTCGAAGTAATGGCGGTCTTGTCCTCGTCAAGAAATGTATTGATGGCGATGATCTCGGCCCCCAGCTTGGAGAGCAGACGACTGGCGATCAATGAGGCGCTGGAGTAACTATGGTCCAGAACAAAACGGAATCGCCGATTGCGGATTTTGTCAACATCCCAGGTCGCCAGCAATCCCTGTATGTATTCCTCTGTCGTCCGCACCGGGTAGATGATCTTGCCGATCTCCGTGTAGAAGGCACGCCGGTAATCATGGCGATTGTAATATTTTTCGATATCCCGCTCGGTGCCTTCGCCGATCGGGCTGCCGGGTGGCTCGAAGAATAGTATCTGCATTACTTCGGGATGCCAGGCGGAAACCCGCACATGGATGCCGCCGACGGCGTTGCCGCATTTAAGGTCGAAACGGTTCACCGAGGCCGGCGTCACCCTGAGGTCGCGCACGTTGACGCCAGTGGAATTCAGGCCGGCGCCGATAGCGCGCTTTATCATGCGTGACGCAGGGTGCTCGTCGCGGCTACAGCTGACCGGGGCGCCCTTGTCGAGGGTGGTGCCATAGGCCATTGCCAGCTTGAGCGCCAGCTCCGAGGTAATGTCGACATTGACGAGTCCGGTTACTCCGTCCTTGCCGAACAGGGTGGAGAGCGCCCGCCATTCCCAGATAATACTGGAGTAGACCTGGGCGCCGGCCTCGATCACCTTGAAAGGGTAGATCTTGACGTTGCTGGCTATCATGCTGTGATCGCCGATGCTGCATTCGTCGCCCAGCGCGGCGTTGGCGTGAATGGTGGCGCTCGGCTTGATATCACAGTTCTTGCCTATGATGGCGCCGCTTACTTTCGCGCCAGAGCCGATGTAAGTGTTTGAGTCGATCACGCTGTGATCGATCTCCGCGTTGTCCTTGACGACTACATTGTTGCCGAGAATGGTGTAAGGCTGGATCTTGGCGCCGGTGTCGATTTTGGCATAGTTGCCGATGAGCGCCGGGCCGCGGATGTTGTCGAGACTGTCGAGGTTGAGTTTCTCGCCGATGTAGATGTTCTCACGCAGCTTGATGCCGGGGATATTGACGCTCACCTTGCCGTCGAGGGCGTCGTGATTAGCCCTCAGGAACTGATTGATGTTCCCGATGTCCTGCCAGTAGCCCTCGCAGGGGTAACCGTACATCGGCTTGCCTCGCTTGAGCATCTTGGGAAAGAGTTCCTGACTGAAATCGTACTTGGTGTCCGCCGCGATGTAGTCGAATATCTCCGGTTCCAGAACATAGATTCCGGTATTTACATAATCGCTGAAAACCTGTCCCCAGCTGGGTTTTTCCAGGAACTGCTTGATGTGTTTGTCCTCGTCGACGATGACTACGCCGAACTCCAGCGGGTTCTCCACGCTCTTGAGGGCTAAAGTGATCATCGAACCCTTGCTCTTGTGGAAGTCGATAACCTCGGTGAGGTTGAAGTCAGTGAGTGCGTCGCCGCTGATGACTATAAAGGTCTCGTCGAGGTGTTCGAAGGCATTGCGTACGGAGCCGGCGGTGCCCAGCGGACTCTCTTCGACCGAGTATTCAATGGATACGCCCATGGAAGAACCGTCGCCAAAGTAACCGCGTATGCTCTGGGGCAGGAAAGCCAGGGTAACGATGATATCCGTGAGGTCGTGCTGCTTGAGGAGCTCGATGATGTGCTCCATACAGGGTTTGTTGACGATAGGGACCATCGGTTTGGGCTGGTTGCTCGTGAGCGGGCGCAGCCTGGTCCCTTCTCCCCCGGCCATTACTACTGCCTTCATATACTCCCTTTCGTAAATAGTTGAGATCCGCAGCTTTCCTTCCTGCAAATTTCAACCATGCAATGGAAAATAACTATATTGAACCGGTATCATAACTATATTGAACCGGTATCTATACTGATTCTAAGCTTTTGTCAACCAGATCAAAGACCACAGGTGACAATGCTACCGGTCAGGGCGCCGAATTTACCTCGGTCAGCCGGTTCAGCCCCCTTAGAGTGTAGATTGCTCCTGTCAGGATTGAACCTGCCACACCAAGCCAGAAAAGAATCTCCCATGGCCACCAACCTGCCAGTCGAAACAGGATCGCCGCCATGAATATCGCTGTGTATATCTTCCCCAGAAAGGTTACCCGAAGTTTCACACCGCGAGCCTCAAGCATCTTATACCCAAGAATCATAAAAATATCCCGGCAAATTACCATAGCCACGCCTATCATTGGCAGAGGGTTTATTTGTATCAGGGTGAGCGCGGCGATGGTGCAGCTGATAAAGATCCTGTCGGCCAGGGGATCGAATACCCTGCCGAACTCGCTGACAGTCCCGGTCGCCCTGGCCAGGCGCCCGTCGATGAAGTCCGTCAGAGCGGCTAAAGTGAAGATAATCGTGGCCACGGTGCTTGACCCGTCCTCGGACTGGAGCACGAGGTAGACAATCGCGGGAACCGCCAGAATTCGCGACAGGGTTAGGGCGTTCGCGACTGCTCGCAGGGTTGCCTCCATTGTTCACTTACAAGAAAGAACCGCTGGAGCGCTTCTTTTGCTTCCACATTTCGGGATATGGTCGGGACGGCCGGATTCGAACCGGCGGCCACCGGACCCCCAGCCCGGTGCGCTACCAGACTGCGCCACGTCCCGAACACAGGGAAGAGTATATCACAGCGGCCGGATTTTCGGCCGATTATTCAAGACCCTGACATCGCTGAAGGCTTGTGCAACTTCAGGTCTGAACAGGTTCCTGACGGCTTCCTCGTCAGATCCCTCAAGCCAACAAAGTGAAAAAGATTCCAGGAAGGCAGGAGATGTAACCGTGGCGTGCTAATGCCCGGAGCTGCCGAAGCCGCCATCCCCACGTTCGGACTCAGGAAGTTCATCGACTTCCTCGAAAACGGCGCGTTCGACCGGCACGATAACCAGTTGGGCGATGCGGCTGCCCTTTTCGATAACAAAATCCTTATCGCCGGTATTCTGGATTATCACTTTAACCTCGCCCCGGTAATTGCTGTCGATCAGGCCGGGAGAGTTGGTGAGTGTGATCCCGAATTTGGCAGCGAGGCCCGAACGGGGCTGCACAAAGCCCCCGTAACCCCGGGGAATTGCAATTGCGATACCGGTGGCAACCAGCGCTCTCTCCCCCGCCTTCAAAGTCAATGCAGTAACGCTGGTAAGATCGACGCCGGCATCGCCATCGTTGTAGGCATGCACGGGTACCTTTGCCGCGGGATTGAGGATCTTTATAGGTATGAGCATGGATACAATCCTATCAAAGCAGCGGTTCAGTGTAATGTCACCCCCGTACCGGGATCTAAAGCCGCTCTTATCGCTGATACCTCGAAAAACGCGATACATACTCACGAGGCAGGCGGGCACGAACGATGACTCCCTCGGGAGTGTTCTCCAACTCAACATTAGTGGCAATTCTATGGATATCGCCAATTACGCGGCCATCACCATATGAAAAGAACAGTTCCACTAATTCCAGACCGGCATCGAAGAATTGCTTGACACGTTCCTGGAGAAAGTCCAGGCCGTCACCCTGGAGCGCTGATATGAATATGGCGTCCGGATAGTTTCTCTTAAGATAACTTCGCTGCTCCGAGTCAATCCGGTCGACCTTGTTGAGCACCAGCAGGCGCGGAATCGATGCCGCTTCGATATCGTCCAGCACCTTATCTACCGCTTTGATCATAACGTCAAGCTCATCTTCAGGCGCTGAAGCATCCGCCACATGAAGTATCAGGTTGGCCACCAGGGTTTCTTCGAGGGTGGAGTGAAAAGCCTCGACCAGTTGATGAGGCAGCTTGCGAATGAAACCGACGGTGTCAGTCAAAAGGTAGGTTTGCCCTTCGAATTCATAGGAGCGGGTAGTCGGGTCGAGTGTTTCAAAAAGCTGGTCGTTGACGGAAACACCAGCCTTGGTGAGCGCGTTCAGAAGTGTAGATTTGCCGGTATTGGTATATCCGGCAAGAGCAACCAGCGGCAGGCGGGATGCCAGGCGTGAGCGGCGCATTACTTCACGCGATGATGACACATCCTTAAGGCGCCGCTTGAGATGACTGATACGGTTGCGGGCAACCCTCTGGTCAACCTCGAGCTTGGTCTCGCCTGGGCCCCTGGTACCGATGCCACCGCCCAGCCGCGAGAGTTCGATACCCTTGCCACGCATGCGGGTCAGGTTGAATTCGAGCTGCGCCAGCTCCACCTGCAGCTTTCCTTCAGCGGTGTGGGCATGTTGGGCGAAGATGTCGAGGATGAGCGCGGCGCGGTCGATGACCCGCACGCCGAGCTTGTCCTCGAGGTTACGCTGCTGGGTGGGCGTAAGCTCGTCCTCGACAACCACCAGGTCGGGCTTCAGGCGGGCGACTTCCTGCTTGAGCTCAACCAGCTTGCCCTTGCCGAAGTAGGTATGGGCTACGGGATGGTCCCGACGCTGAATCATTTCACCAGCATATTCGGCGCCGGCGGTGGCCAACAGCTCGCGCAACTCGGCCAGAGACTCATACCCCTCTTGATCAGGAGAGGGACCGCTCACTACGGCTATGAGATAAGCGCGTTCACTCACAAATTATCTTTTATCCGCTCGAGCGCTTCGATAATCCGCTCGTCGGGCGCGGTCAGGGATATCCTCACGAAGCCTTCGCCGCCGGGGCCGTAGCCGGAGCCGGGCGGCACTACCACGGCGCACTTGTCCAGGACCATATCGGCGAAGGAAACAGAGGTATAGCCGTCCGGGACCGGCACCCAGATGTAGATGGTGCCCTTGGGTGATGCCACATCGATGCCGATCTCGCGCAGCGTTCCCACGACCAGATCGCGGCGTCGCTGATACAGGTCGCACATGTCCTTGACACACTGCTGCGGACCGGTCATGGCGGTGACCGCTGTGCGTTGAAGGGCCTGGAACATTCCGGAATCCATGTTGGTCTTGAGCCGCCAAAGCGCCTCGATGATCTCGGCATTTCCTACCGCGGCACCGATCCTCCAGCCGGTCATGTTATATGTCTTGGAGAGCGAGTAGAACTCGATGCCTACTTCCTTCGAACCGGGCGCCTGCAGAAAGCTAGGCGCCGTGTAACCGTTGAAAGTGATCTCGGAGTAGGCGTTGTCGTGAATGATGGCGATGTCGTGTTTGCGACCGAAATCGGTGAGACGCTCGAAGAAGTCGTCCTCAATGACGGCGCCAGTGGGGTTGTTGGGGTAGTTGACAAAGAGCATCTTCGAGCGCTTTAAGATGTCAACGTCGATGGCTGCGAGATTGGGCTGGAAGCCCAGCTCCGGCTTGAGCGGCATCGACACCGCCGTGCCACCGGCAAGAACAGGTCCGCCGGCATAAACCGGATAACCGGGATCGGCGCCCAGACAGACATCACCTTCGTCGAGGAAGCTCATACAGATATGGGCGATGCCTTCCTTGGCGCCCAGCAGCGGAAAGACCTCGGTCTCGGGATCAAGTTCGACCCCGAAGCGGTTCCTGTAAAAGGTAGCGACACCCTCGCGGAACTCGTCCAGTCCGCGATTGTTGGGATATTGGTGGTTGGCCGGGTCGGCAACCTGCCGCTGCATCTCCTCGACGATGTGTGCCGGCGTCGGCATATCGGGATCCCCGATTCCGAGACTGATGACATCGACGCCCTGCCGGCGCTTTTCGGAGACCTTGCGTTCGATCTCGGCAAACAGGTACGGTGGCAATCCATCCATGCGCCGCGAAAACCTCATCGTCTACAGCTCCTTCAGTCGGTTGATGAATTCTTCTGAAAGCGTTCCTGAATAAACCTCCGCGGCCGGTCCGGTCATAACCACGTTCAGCTTCGGATCGACCTCGACCTGCAGCTCGCCGCCGGGCAGGCTCACGGTCATGGGGCTCTTGACGCCACGAGTCCGGTATGCCGCCACCGCCACGGCGCAGGCACCGGTGCCGCAGGCGCTGGTCTCCCCCACCCCGCGCTCCCAGACCCGCATGCTGACATCTGACGGGCCCATGACCTTCATGAACTCCACATTGACGCGGTTGGGAAAAAGCTGATGATTTTCAATGGCAGGCCCGACGATTTCGAGATCGATGGCGCTGAGATCAGCAGTTTCGATGACGCAGTGCGGGTTCCCCATATCAACAAAGGTGAACTCGAACTCGCCTCCGCAGGCTTCGAGCTTCTGGCCTGCAGCCTCGCTCTCTGCCCGCACCCCATCGTAACCCACGACACCGCTACCGCCGAGGCGGGCGACTCCCATCTTTACCCTGACCAGGCCATCCGGCGCCACGGTCGGGGCTATGAGACCGGCGCCGGTGTTAACGGCGAGAGTGGGTTCAGTGGCAAAACCATGGTCTACCAGGCATCGCGCCAGCAGGCGAATGCCGTTGCCGCACATTTCCGCGGTGCTGCCGTCAGGGTTGAAGATTTCCAGGGTGAAACCGGCTGCTTCTGTACCGCCCCAGAGAAGGATGCCATCGGCGCCGATGCCCCAGTGTCGGTCACAGAGGGCGGCGGCACGGGCTGGTGTCATTTCGAAGGCAAGATCTCTCACGGCGACGATAATGTAATCGTTTCCGAGTCCCTGCCACTTGGAGAATTCAGGCTGAAGCGTCATGAATGTGCTCGATGATGGCCGCGGCGGCGGTCGCTGGACTGCGCCCGGCCAGATCGATTCTAACAATATCAGGCATCTTTCGCGTCCAGGTCAGCTGGCGCTTGGCGTATCGGCGGCTCTTCTGCTTGATGGCAGCGGCGGCCTCCTCCAGTGACATGAGACCGTCCAGGAAGCCAGATATCTCCCTGAAACCGATTGCCTGAGCGGCTGTAGCCGAGACGACCTTCTGGCGGGCTTCCTGGACTTCCCGCACGGCGCCCGCGTCGAGCATCTGGTCAACGCGCTCATCTATGCGTCTGTAGAGATCTGAACGCGGCGCCATCAGTCCAAACGAAATCCCCCTGTAGGGCGAATCCGCTGACCAGAGCCGTTCTCGTTCGACGGAAAGTGGTTCACCGGCGCCGGCGGTGGCAGCTTCAGCCGCTTCCAGGGCGCGAATCAGTCGGCGCGGATTTTCCCGGTCAACCGTTGAGGCGGCTTCAGGATCAAGGCGGGAGAGTTCCCTGTAACCGGCTTCGACGCCTTCCTCGCGGATAAAATTCTGCCACTTCTTTCTGGCGCCGTCAGACCGTCCGCCAAAACTGAAACCACCCAGGAGCGAGCGCATGTAAAGCCCGGTGCCACCGATCAGCAGGGGCAGTTTTCCCCGAGTTTTTATATCGATGATCATGGCAGCCGCCTCACTGGCGAAGCGCCCGGCGCTGTATTCCTCTTCCAACCCGACCGTACCCACCAGGTGATGTGAAAGGGCGGCAAGCATTTCCGGGGAAGGCTGATCGGTGATTATAGGCAGGCCTCGGTATACCTGCATCGAATCGGCGGAGACGATCTCTCCTTTGAGGGCACGGGCCACCTCAACCGCTACACGGCTCTTACCAACAGCGGTTGGACCAAAGATTGCAACGACATCTGTAATATCCTGAACTGGCAGCTTTGCCCGCCCTCTGTTATCGCGAAGTTGCTTTTGACCTTTACCTTGCCGAAATGGGACTCGCACATACCAACCAGCAGTTGACGGTCCCTGCCATGGACATGATTAGTCTGCCTGGCGGCGAGCTCCCTCAAGATACAGTTGAAAGCGCTGACCTCGAGGATGCCCGGATTCGACGTGGTAACCCCGGCGAGCAACCCCTGGCCTCTTCTTTGAATTATAGCTGGGTTTCACCAGCAATTTATCACTATTGACTTACAGCGTGAACCTCACAGCCAGCACATACATGAACGGGATCATTTCATGTCAACGCTTCCATTGTCTGTCGGCGATGTCAAAGAAGGCAGCTCGGGAAGCGTGATGCAACCGTAGCAGAGTGCCGCTTCTGTGGATTATTTCAGCGGCGGAAACGAGTATTTCAGCAAGCACGGCCACCGGCAGGATCCACGCCAGGCTGCCAGCCCTCGTCGAAACGTGAAACGGTGAAACGCTGGATGGCAAACTTGTCCTTGGGATCAATACCGGCTTTCTGACAGGCGATTCCCAGCTGGTGCTCGATGCTGTCTACGCCTTCGAGATCAGGCAAAAGCACCCCCCGGCGGTACTCGCAGCTGACAATGACCCCGTAGCGCTTACAATCCAGCTCGCCAGCCGAATCGACCTCCTCGGGCTTGCTCAGCACATCCACACTAAAATTCAGATGATCGAATTCCTCAGCAGTTACGCCGGGGAAACGCGGATCGCCGAAGGCTGCTGACTGGGCATTACGCAAGATTTCCTGCCCCAGGTCTTTCTCGGCCGGCTCCAAAGTACCGATGCAGCCCCGCAGATTACCATCTTTTTTAATGCTGACGAAGCATGCCGCTTGCTGCCGGTAAAATTCCTCATCGGGAGGATCCGGCAGCGTTATATATTCAAGCGCAGCCTTTATAACATCCCTGGCAAAATGTGCTGGATTGGTATCCGGCAGAATCGTCATGCGTATATTTTGTTTGCCATATCGCCTTTTCCTGCCTGAAAAGATAAAAACCGTGTTCGGGAACATGATGAGGCTGCAGCTAAAAGCATGCTAGCTGACCACGACGCCGGCGTAGCCTACAACCTGGTTATAGTCGCCGGTTACATCGCCCGAGGTCTCATATTTGACCAGTCGGGCCTCGTTGGCTCCAAGCTCCCGGCAGGCAAACAACATCGTCGCCGCCGGGGCGACGCCACACATGGAGATGTGGTTTTCCTGGACGGTCTCCAGAAGCCCTTCCGGATCCAGCGCCAGCAGTCTTTCGATGGCAAGGTTATCTTTTTCCTGGGCGGTAACCTGGCTCTCGTAATGGGTCATGTCTGAACTTGCCACGACCAGCACGGGAGCCTGTGCGGCTTTGATCGCGGCGGCCAGCGCCCGACCGATATCACGGCAGGAATCGGTACTGGTCAGCATCAGCGAAACGGGAACAAAATTAACTTCGCCCACAAGATATTGTAAAAACGGGAGCTGGACCTCGATGGAATGCTCAAACAGGTGAGCCCGGTCGTCGGCCGAAAGTACGCGGCTGTGGGAGATGATTGAATCAGCGAGTGCTTCGTTGATCAGGGCATCGCCACCAGGCAGGCGCCAGGCACCCCTGGTCATGATCGAAGCGGCCGGCCCCAGTCCGGTATGGTTCGGTCCAATGATTATGAAAGTCTGTGGAAGTTCGACAGCCCCGTAAACCGCGCCGGCGACATGGCCGGAGTACATGTAGCCCGCGTGCGGAACCATGACCCCCAAGGCTTTCCGCGTCGGCCCTGGGCCGATCATATCCTTGACTGCGTGCTCGAGAGCCGGACGCGACCCCGGATAAAACTGCCCGGCGACAGCAGCTTCCCTTACTGGCGACATTAGTGGATACACGGCTTCACCCCTTTCCTATATGTTCTTCCCCATTTTCAGCAAAAACAGTCTGAGCCATGACCGA